>QMUN01000011.1 GCA_003660605.1 Thermococci archaeon | reverse complement strand
GTTAATACCCCTCCTTTGTCCCATGTAAAACTTGCAGCTACTGCCGAACCATTATAATCTAGACCATCTATTATGCTCGAAGTAGTCAATGTATTGTTTACATATATATCAAACTCGCTTAAAAATGTCGTTTCTGCATCAGTATCCCAAGTAAAACTAATTGCAGTTCCAGTATTCCTTATATTCGTGTTATCCACAGCCTTTGTCTCCACCAGAAAGCTGTAGTCACCAGCCTTTGACTCTGCTCCTGTTTTTTCAGAGACGAAACCACTGGCCCATACATATACTACTAAACTTATTGCCACCGCAACAACTATCATCAGTACGACAGCTATTACAGGGCTTACACCTTTCTTATTTCTCAACATTTTCTATCACCTACTCTTATTATTCATCAATACTATTTAAAGTTTACTTCTCTCGTTTAAGTTTTTCTATTATTGCTTGATGTACAAAGTCGCTCTTAGTTTTGTACAATCCCTTTTCAACTCTCACTTCAATCTCCTTCACAAGCTGAGGAGCCACTGTTGTTCCTATTGTTTTGTTTTTCCTTTCCATTTATATCCCTCTATATGTAATTCTTTACTATTCTTTTTGCGATATATATTTATAAAACTTTCTATAACATATATTTTTAGTATAATACTTTTATTAACTTCTTAGTTGGTAATCAAAATAGATAAAAAAGAAGCTTAAATAACAAATCGCCATAAAAATAAGCTGTTATGAATCCTAAAGTTATTGGTATCAAGAACGGAAGTCCTGGCGTGACCCAGACCCTTTCTGTATACGGCGAAATCTCCTCCCTGTATTTATCAACATCATACTCTATTGTACCCAACGCAGAGCGAAGTTTTAATTTTCCATCTTCGCAAAAAACCAGGGGAAATGTTTTGTCACTGAGATGCGCTATACATATAGGATATCCCGTAAAATAAGCCCTTATCTTGGCAAGCTTCTGGCCTTCTATACCCTCAAATTTACTTTTTTTGAGAACATTATAAAAAAATATGGCTAAGGGTAGAAATATAACAAGAATAAGACTATTATCAAAGACAGAAATAGAAAAAATAGGTAATGTTTTTTCAGTTCCGAAAAATAAAGAAGATAATGCAATTAAAGCTTTTCCATCTCCTCCTCCCATCAGACCAAAAAATGTTATGAAAAAAATAAATATAAATGTTACGCTCATATTCTGGAAGATAACATTGAAAGGATTTGGAGCGAAGAACATTAATACAGATACTCCCAAAAATGCAAGAATATAAGGAGTTTCTTTGATATTTTCCTGAAAAGAACTTTTTTCAAGGATAAGAATTGCTATATAAACAATGATGAATAAAGCGATTATCTTAATGAGAGTAATATTCTCTGCTAAAGTTTTGTACGTTATATTTTGAGAATAATCATAGACTCCAAAAAGGAGCCCTATAGCTATCATGACTATCCACACCCAGTCCTCTATCTCCCTCTTTTTTATGTCTTCAATACAGGCGTAAAAAAGTAAGATCAAAACAGGTATGATTCTGATCATGATCAGAAATAAAAAAGGAAGTATAAAAAAGTATCGTCAGATATTTAAATACTTCTCAAACTCCCATTGTGTAACGTACAATCTGTATTCATCCCATTCTTTCCATTTTGCTCTCATGAACGCATCATATGCTTTTAATAATGCACTTTTAACAACAGGATCTTTTTTAAGTTCTTTTAGAGCGTCTTTTAGTGTAGATGGTAGAAGCTCTATACCTTTCTCTTTTATTTTTTCTATGCCCAGATCATATAAGTTATAATTTATAGGAGGAGGCGCTTGAAGCTCATTTATTACTCCATCTAGACCTGCTCTCAGAAGTACTGAAAACGTTAAATAAGGGTTACAAGAAGCATCCGGAACTCTAAACTCTATTCTCTTGTTTTTTGATTTCGGTATCCTTATCAGAGATGATCTGTTTCCTCTTCCCCAGGATATATACGCAGGCGCTTCGTATCCTGGGATTAGTCTCTTGTACGAGTTCACAGTAGGATTTGAAACTGCACAGATAGCTTTAGAATGCTTCAGTATTCCCGCAATGAACGATAAAGCCGTCTGGGAAAGTTCGAAATCTTTTTCACCTTCGAATGTATTTTTTTTGCCAGACGAAAGATTTAAATGGAGATGCATCCCATTTCCATAATCATTCTGGAATGGTTTTGGCATGAAAGTAGCTGTCAGATTGTTGAGACTCGCCACTATCTTTATAATTATCTTTGATGTCACCACAGAATCAGCTGTTTTTAACGCATCTGAAAACTTGAAATCTATCTCATGCTGTCCTTTACCAACTTCGTGGTGTGAGGCCTCGTAATCTATCCCCAGATTTATCATATGCAGAGCAGAAGTTTTTCTTATGTCGTGGGCAAGGTCTACAGGTGCAAAATCGAAATAGCTGCCGTTGTCCTGCTGTTTCATATCATTATTCAACAAGAAGAATTCTAACTCTGCACCTACATTGAATACTGTATTTTCTCCAAGTATCCTCTTCATCTCTTCAATATTTTTTTTCAAAACAAACCTGGGATCCCCTTCAAATGGCTTATCATCATAATAAACATCACAGATAAATCTCCCCTCTTTTCTCCCGTTAAAATTGAAAACAGAGAAAGTATCCGGATCGGGCTTTAAGCTCATATCGCTTTCACTTATCCTGGAAAATCCCTCTATAGAAGATCCATCAAAACCTATACCATCTGTTAAAGCTGTTTCCAGACTTTTTGATGGTACGGCCAGGCTTTTAACAACGCCGTTGACATCTACAAACTGTAGTCTCAAAAACTTTATCTCCTCTGTTTCAAGTGTTTTGTATATTCGTTCAGTCATATTGTCACTTCCCATACATCTACATCGAAAAACATAAATATACTATATTTTTGTACAGTATATAAACTTTTCTATTCACGAATGACTTTTATAGATACGTCCTAAATAATCTTTGTTTAAACTTAAGAAAGATAAAGCTTTTATATGGTTAATTATTAAATGTATATAGGTGATAAAAAATGCCAAGAAACGTAACATTAGCAACTATAGTACCACCAAAAATACTGGAAATGATTGAAGAATTGGTAGCTCAGGGGAAGTATAGATCTAAATCAGACTTCGTATACCAATCTGTTATTGCCAAACTTGTTGAAGAAGGCAAAATAAAGAGAGGATAGTATTACGTCTGATAAAGAGAAGGGGAGGTGGCCCCCTTAATTACTTTTATACATCCAGATTTTCCACTTCAGCTGCATGCTCATAAATAAACATTTTTCTGGGTTCGACCTTTGCTCCCATCAGAATGGTAAAAGTTTCATCAGCCTCTACAAGATCTTCACTGATAATCTTTTTTACGATTCTTGTTTTGGGATCCATTGTGGTTTCCCATAACTGTTCAGGGTTCATCTCTCCAAGACCTTTGTATCTCTGGATCTCGGCATTTCCTATTTTTTCCAGTATCTTCTCTAACTCCTGATCTGTGTAGGCATAATATTTTTCTTTGCCTTTTTTGATCTTGTAGAGAGGGGGCATGGCTGCATAAATATGCCCGTTTTCTACTAAAGGCTTCATATATCTGAAAAAGAATGTCAGAAGGAGTGTCCTTATATGAGATCCATCGACATCTGCATCTGTCATTATTATTATCTTGTCATACCTAAGTTTACTTATATCAAACTCTTCTGCAATTCCCGTACCTATAGCAGTTATCATTGTTTTTATCTCTTCGTTTTTTAAAATTTTATCAAGTCTTGCCTTTTCTACATTCAGTATCTTTCCCCTTAAAGGCAAGATAGCCTGGAAAGTTCTGTCCCTCCCCTGCTTCGCAGAGCCTCCCGCAGAGTCTCCTTCTACTAAATATAACTCACATTTTGAAGGATCTGTCTCACTGCAATCCGCAAGTTTTCCCGGCAAGGTCGTTACCTCAAATGCTGTTTTCCTTCTTGCCAGCTCCCTCGCCTTTCTTGCTGCTTCCCTTGCTCTTGCGGCAGATAGGATCTTTTCTATTATCCTTCTGGCATCATCCGGGTTTTCTTCCAGAAAATATGTTAATTTTTCAAAGACTATAGAATCTACTATGCCCTTCACATCACTGTTTCCTAACTTTGTCTTTGTCTGTCCCTCAAATTGTGGTTCATTTAATTTGACAGATATTACAGCCGAGAGACCCTCTCTGCAATCTTCACCAGCGATTTTTTCATTATCCTTTATGAACTTATTTTGAAGAGCATATGTATTAAAAGCTCTTGTAATTGCTGTTTTAAGCCCTGAGAGATGAGTTCCTCCCTCTTTTGTATTTATATTGTTTGCAAATGTGAAAATATTTTCAGTGTAACTGAGAGTATATTGCATAGCCACCTCCACTATGGTATTGTCTTTTTCTCCATATATATAAAGGGGCTCTTTACTCAAACACTCTTTATTTCTGTTCAAATGCTTTACAAAGGAAACAATCCCGCCAGCATATTTAAACGATTTTTTGGTATTCTTCCTCTCATCTGTAAGTTCTATTTTCAATCCTTTATTAAGAAAAGCCAGTTCTCTAAGTCTTGTTGCCATAGTATCGAAATGAAAATCAATTTCTGGAAAAATTTCCTTATCGGGTGAAAATTTTATTATGGTGCCACTCTGATCAGTTTCACCTATGATCTTTAAATCAGAAACAGGATCTCCCTTTTCATATCTTTGATAATAGATGCTTCCATCTCTCTTTACGGTAACTTCAAGATACTCTGAAAGAGCATTGACGACGCTTACACCTACACCGTGTAGGCCTCCCGAAACTTTATAGCTCTTTTTATCAAACTTACCGCCGGCATGAAGCATTGTGAGAACTATCTCCACGGCAGATTTCTTGTACTCAGGATGTATATCAACCGGTATCCCTCTGCCGTCGTCTTCTACAGTTACTGAACTGTCTTTATGTATGATAACTTTAATATTTTTACACGTACCTGCCAGAACCTCATCTATGCTGTTGTCCACTACTTCGTAAACTAGATGATGAAGTCCATAACTATCCGTAGACCCTATGTACATACTTGGTCTTTTTCTTACAGCCTCTAAGCCTTCCAGAACCTGAATATTTTCTGCTGAGTATTCCATAATTATCACTTCTGCACAGTAAAGATAGATTGGAAATTTCTATATTTTTTAATACATCTCACCGTATTTAAGCTTTGCCTTTTAATGAATATGAAAGAAATTTTAAAAAGTTATTCTTTTCAAAATCCCCTTCACATGGCCAGCTCCAACTACTACGACTATCCTGTTTTCTTCTACCTGCTTTATTCTTTCGGCCATGAATTGATCTCGCTCGTCTATCAGAACGTTGTAAAGGTATGGTGAAAGCTTTTTGAGCTCATTGATCAGAAATTCAATATTTTCTTTGTTCAGATCTATACTTATTTTCTCTTTCTGAAAGGGAGAAAGGATAAGAGTTTTTACAAGTTTCAATTTCTCTTTAAATGGCATTTTTGTCATTTTCTCTATTGTTATCTCTGCATCTCTATCTATTAGATAAACTCTGGCATTTATATCCTTGCAGTATTGAGCAGCAGTAATCATCTCTTTTCCAGGAAATATCCCCATATCCTCTCCAATTTTTCTTTCTATGTATTCAAGAAAACCTGCTATTATCCCGAACTTTATCCCTTTCATTTTCACAATATCCACGAAGCTCATTCTTTGCCCTGTCAAAAGTCCATAGTATCTTTTTATATCTAACTCTATACAGACTGCCTCAGGTTTTTCAGATAGTATAACATCCTTTACCTCATCCACACTTTCTTTAAAAACATGAGCAGTTCCTATCAGCGTTATCTCTTTATCTTCTGTGATAATTTTTTCGATCATTGTTATGGAAATTTTACTTTCTTCTTCTCATATTCTCTTTTCTTTAAGTCTTTTCTCTTTATTTTCCCGCTTATGGTCTTTGGAAGCTCTTTAACAAACTCTATCTCTCTTGGATATTTGTAAGGTGCTGTTACACTCTTAACGAAGTCCTGAAGCTCCTTAACAAGTTTTTCTGATGGATCGTGTCCTTCTTTTAAGATCACGAAAGCTTTTACAATTTCTCCCCTCACAGGATGCGGGGAACCAATAACAGCTGCTTCTACCACAGACGGATGTTTTACCAAAGCATCTTCTACCTCGAAAGGCCCTATTCTGTACCCCGCAGAGAGTATGACATCATCAGCTCTTCCTTCAAACCAAAGGTATCCATCTTTATCTACTCTTACAAGATCTTTCGTATGATACTGTCCGTTATCATCGATTACTTCCTTTGTTTTATCTGGTTTGTTGTAATACTCTTTGAATATAGCAGGTATCCCTGCTTTCACAGTTATCTCGCCAACTTCTCCTGGTTTCACTTCCCTCCCTTCGGGATCGAGAATTTTAATACCCAAACCTGGCATTATTTTTCCCATTGATCCCGGTCTTACCTCGGGGATTCCAACATAATTGCAGGCAAGACAGCAAGTTTCCGTCTGGCCATATCCATCCCTTATAGTTATCCCAAAAGCCTTCTGGAACGTTTCCACGACTTCTCTATTTAATGGCTCACCGGCGGAAAGGAGACTTCGTAAATGAGAGAGATCATACTTTTCTAAGCTCGGCACCTGGATCATCAATCTCAACTCTGTTGGTGTAACACAGCATATTGACACGGGATATTTTTCCAGGAGTTCAAAGTATTTCTCCGCATCAAATCTCCCCTGATATAACAGATCGGATGCTCCTGTGTTCATTGTAACACCAAGATGTGTCCAGAACCACTTGGCCCAGCCTGGAGATGTTGTTGCCCATATTAAATCGTTGTCTTTGGCACCGTACCAGAATGGTATATTTATCCTTTTAAAAGCATACATCCATGAGTTCCTGTGAACTACACCCTTCGGTAAACCTGTAGTTCCTGATGTATATGAAATATAGAAAATGTCATCTATCTTTTTTTTATCAGCTTTAAAATATCGAGATTGCGAGTTCATCAAAGAATCGTAGTTTGTCCATCCCTCTTTATCTCCATCTAAAAGAATAAAATGCTCTATTGTTTTACATTCACTTCTTACCTCATCGACTATCTTTGTTCCCGACATATCTGTGACTATAGCTTTAACACCACAGTCATTTGCCCTGTATTTAATATTTGAGGATCTCAGCATTTCGATAGCAGGGACTATTACGCCTCCAAATTTGATTATCCCCAGCTGTGTTACATAAGTTTCCGGGATCCTCGGGAGCATTACCATTACTCTATCTCCTTTTTTGAGATCAAGGTTTTTAAGAACATTTGCAAATTTATTTGTTAGGAACTTCAGTTCCCAGTAACTGATCCTCCTTTCATCTCCATTTTCATTTTCCCAATATATTGCTGTTTTTGTTCTATCTTCAGCATGTTCATCAACGACACTGGCAATATCAAAATACTCGGGCCAGTCCCATTTGAACTCTTTCATCTCTTTTTCGTAATCGATCATCAGATCACCAATAGAGAATATCCATAAAGATATAAAAAGGTGTCTGTATCAGAGATTGTTAGCATGTTACAGATAATAAAAAAATGAAAAACACATTGGGAATAGGTCTTTAGTATCTAAATTCCTAAAATTGTATAGTGATCACTATGATAACTGATCCTGAAGGAAAAGCAGAACTCATACGTCTAACTAATGATCCTCCCGAGGCAGTCGCAATATTTCTAAGTCTTTCAAATGATTATTTCTTACCAAGCTCTTCTTTCATCAATTCGATGGCAGCCGAGACCTCGTCTATAGATGCGCCATCTTCGATGGTACTCAAATCACCCAGTTTCTTTCCTTCGTAAACACCTTTCAGAATACGCCTCATTATCTTTCCGCTGCGAGTTTTTGGAAGCATTTTGACCATTTCAACTGCTTTTGGCTTGGCAATAGGGCCAATCTTATCTCTGACTGTCTGTGCTATCTCTTTTTTCAGATCCTCTGAAGGTTTATAACTTTCCTTTAAAACAACGAAGGCAATGACGACAGTTCCCTTTATCTCATCTTCTACACCTATGCATGAGGTTTCAGCCACGGCAGGATGTGAGGATACTGCTTCTTCTATTTCTCTTGTGCCCAGACGGTGTCCAGCTATCTTTATTACTTCATCAGCTCTGCCCAAGACCCAGAAATAACCATCTTCATCCTCGATTGCATAGTCTCCCGTATTGTATAGTTTTTTTCCTGGAAATACTTCCCAGTAAGTCTTTTTGTAACGTTCGTCATCACCATAAATGGTCATCAAGTTCCCGGGAGGTAACGGCGCCCTGGAAACAAGAATACCTTTTTGTCCGCGGGGTAGTTCTTCGCCTCTTTCATCTACTATAAGGAGATCATATCCCACGACAGGTTTAGTCGGAGAACCTGGCTTTATAGGTAAGAATTCGATACCAGGCATATTGGAAAGAATAGGCCATCCTGATTCAGTTTGCCAGTAGTGATCTATAACCTTAGTACCCAGTGTTTTTGTTGCCCAGTAATATGTTGGTTTGTCAAGAGGCTCACCAGCCAGGAAGAAATAACGTAGTGATGAAAGATCACGGTCTTTTATCCATTTTTCAGGGAATTTCTTCAAGATACGCAAAGCTGTTGGGGCACTGAACACGCATGTTACACCATATTTTTCCATTGTTCGCCACCACACTCCCTGATCAGGATATACGGGTGTACCTTCATAGAGAATAGTCGGGATTCCCAGTAATAGAGGGCCATAAACTATGTAAGAATGGCCAACTACCCATCCAATATCGCTAGTTGAGAAATAAACGTCTCTATCCGTCTGGCAATCATAAATCTGCTCCATTGAAGCGTGAAGGGCAACCATATAGCCGCCAGTATCCCTTAAAACGCCTTTTGGTTTTCCGGTTGTGCCGGATGTATAAAGAATATATGAAGGATCTGTGCTCTCCAAGACCTCAGGTTCGACATAATTCATTCCCTTTGTTTCGAGAAGTTCCATCCAGTCAAGATCCCTTCCTTCTTTTTTTGGAAAATCAGGATCAAGCCCTCTGTTCAGGATTATAACATGTTCTACTCTTTCTCTGGCTATTTCCAGAGCATCGTCAACGATATTTTTTAGTTTTATTATTTTACCCCCACGGCTACCTGCCTCACACGTTAAAAGCAGTTTTGGTTTGGCGTCGTCGATACGATCAGCAAGAGCTTCACGGCTAAAGCCAGCAAAGACAATGGAGTGAATGGCACCAATACGCACGCAGGCAAGCATTGCAATCGCTGCCTCAGGAACCATTGGCATGTATATAACAATGCGGTCGCCTTTCTGAATACCAAGATTCTTGAGAACACCAGCAAATTTGTTCACTTCTTTATAAAGATGATAATAGGTATATACTCGCGATTGACCTGTTTCGGGACTTTCCCAGATGATCGCGGCTGTTCCTCTCTTAGCTCCCAGCGCATGACGATCAACAGCGTTATAACATAAGTTAGTCTTGCCACCAACGAACCATCGAAAGAATGGATAGTTAGAATCGTCTAAAACTTTGTCCCATTTCTTATACCAGTGGAGTTTTTCGGCTTCTTTTCCCCAGAATTCTTCAGGGTTTTCAAGAGACAATCTATATGCTTCTTCGTATGATTTATATCCCATATTCATTCACCGTTTCCAATAAGTTGAGTCCGAGCATTTAAATATTTTTCGGTAGAGTTTTGCTCCTTTTAAAAGGAAATATAAACAATCTACAAAAATTTTTAGCAATTTCAATTTATATACGAAAGGTTTATAAAGTGTCTATACGAGTTTGTAGGGTAAAATATCGAAGGATGATAACTATGTCGATTGAAGATAAGTTAAAGAAACTTTCTGAGAAAAAATCTGTAGTAATGAAAGGAGGAGGGGAAGAGAGGATCAAAGCACAGCATTCAAAAGGGAAGCTTACCGCAAGAGAGAGAATTAACAAACTTCTCGATCCAGGGAGTTTTGTTGAGGTAAATGCCCTGATGAAACACAGATCTACAGAACTCGAAATGGATAAGAAAGAGCTCCCTGGCGATGGTGTTGTTACAGGATATGGAACGATCGACAGCAGATTAGTTTTTATCTTCTCACAGGACTTTACCGTTATGGGCGGGTCATTGGGAGAGATCCATGCAGAAAAGATATCTTATATTATGGATCAGGCAATAAAGATCGGAGCTCCTATTATAGGATTGAATGACTCTGGAGGTGCAAGGATACAGGAAGGTGTCGATGCTCTGAAAGGATATGGGGAGATATTTTATAGAAATACGATCTCTTCCGGGGTTATTCCACAGATCACTGCTATACTCGGACCTTGTGCAGGTGGTGCTGTGTACTCTCCAGCCATCGGTGACTTTATTTTGATGTCAAAGGGTACAAGCATGATGTTTATTACAGGACCGCAGGTAGTAAAGGCTGTAACGGGAGAGGAGGTAACTCCCTTAGAGTTAGGAGGAGCCTTACCGCACAGTCAAAAGAGTGGAATGGCACATATGATCGGTGACAATGATGAAGAGGTACTG
>QMUN01000010.1 GCA_003660605.1 Thermococci archaeon | reverse complement strand
TTATCAAAAAACTTTAATATATAAAAAACGAGGTGAAAATATGGACAAAGAATATCTTGACTGGCATAAAGTTGATGAAGCTGTCTGGACTTTAGCCGACGTAATACTGAAAGAGTACAAACCTGATCTTCTCATAGGTATATCAAGGGGAGGATTGGCACCTGCTGTAAGGTTTTCCCACATAACAAGATTACCTTTAAGGGTTATGGGGTTTAAATTCTATAAAGGTATAGGAGAAATACAGGAAAAGCCTGAAATCACGATCCCTCTGATGGAAAATATAGAAAACAAAAAGATTTTGGTAATAGATGATGTTGCAGACACAGGAGAAACTCTTGTGGAGGTAAAGAGGTATTTAGAAGAAAAAAATCCCGCTGAGGTAAGGGTAGCGGTCATAGCAAAAAAACCAACGAGCATATTTGATCCAGATTATTACATCATGTTCACAGACAAGTGGATAGTTTTTCCGTGGGAAAAAATGCCGGTGACAAAGAAATGAGGAGTTTTATAGCTATAGATATTGATGAGAATCTTAAAAGCAAAATTGTTGATATTCAGAACAATATAGGTACTACATATCTAAAAATAAAATTTGTGGAACCCAAAAATCTTCATTTCACCCTTAAATTTCTTGGAGAGATAGAAGAAAAGAGTATTGAAGATATCTACAAAATACTGCAGAAAAATCTTGAGATTTATAAACCTTTTGAGATCAATTTAAAGGGTCTCGGAGCTTTTCCGAGCTTCTCGTATATACGGGTACTGTGGATAGGAATTCAGGACGAGACCAACTCCTTGATAAACATAGCTGATGAATTGAACAGAGATCTGAAAAAATTGGGATTTAAAAAAGAGAAAAAGCTCATACCGCATTTAACTATAGGAAGAGTGAAATTTATCAGAGAAAAAGAAAAAATATCGCAAATCTTGAAGGAGTTACAGAATGTAAAAATAGGAAAAATGATCGTGGATAGAGTTTTGATAAAAAAGAGTGTATTGACGCCAAAAGGCCCGATTTACTCGGATTTAAAGGAAGTAAGATTATGATATACGATAGAGAAAAAATATTGAAGCAGATAAAACCTTCGAAAGAAGAAATAGAAAAAGGTTTTAGATTATATAAAAAAATAAGAGAATTTATCAGGAAAAAATTTAATCTGGAAGCAGAGCTTCAGGGATCTTTTATCAAGGGTACGAGTTTGAAAGGTGACAAAGACCTGGATATTTTTGTTTTCTTTCCTTTGGATGTTTCTAAAGAGATACTCAAAAAAATGGGATTAGAGATAGGAAAAAAGGTATTCGAAGAGTTTAAAGGAGAATATGAGATAAAATATGCCGAACATCCCTATGTAAATGGAAAAATCGAAAATCATGATCTGGACATAGTACCGTGCTACAAAATAGATAAAATAGAGGATATGAAGAGTAGCGTTGATAGAACTCCTTTGCATACAAAGTTTGTTAAAAGGATGACAGAATTTCAAAAAGATGATGCAAGAATCCTTAAAAAATTTATGAAACTGATCAATGTTTACGGCTCTGAGTTCAAGGTAATGGGATTCTCAGGGTATCTGTGTGAGTTATTGATATTGTACTATGGAAGTTTTGAAAATGTCCTGAAAAATGCTTCCGAATGGAAACTAAATCAGAAAATAATCTTTGAAAAAATGGAAAAAGAGTTTTCGGATCCCCTGATCATAATCGATCCCGTAGATCCAGCAAGAAATGCTGCCTCATGTGTGAGTTTGCAGAAATTTTCAGAGTTTATATATTATTCACGAAAATTTTTAAAGGATAAAAAATTTGACAGAATAAAAATTGAGTACAGGAAATCAGAGGGGACAGAGTTAATAGTTCTGAATTTTAAAACAGATCTTATGGAAGACCTGCTTTTTCCCCAGTTGAGAAAAACGAGAGATTTTATAAAGGATTATCTTGAAAAAAACGGATTCAGAATCTATAGATCCAAAATCTTCAATTCCGGAATACTCTTCGAGTTCGAGGTTTTTAAACTTCCGAAAATGAAGATCCATGAAGGACCGTTTATATACGATGGAGAAAACTGCGAAAACTTCATTAAAAAACATAAGAACATAGTCATCATCGGAGACAGAATCTGCACAGAGATAGAAAGAAAATTTAAAACGGCTGAGGAATGCATAGATTTCCTGATAGAGGATAGAGAGGGATTTGGAAAAGATCTTAAAAAAGCCAGGTGTTTTATTACCAAAGAAGAAGTAAAGGAAGTTTACGATTAGAGAATTATAGTGTCGCCCTCTCTTTCATACTCTAATTCTTTTTCTCGTACCACTATATGTACTCTATAATCTTTTTTAAGGGTAATTTTCAGGCCTTCTTTATAATCGCTTAAAAATATGTAGAGTTCGTTCCCAGCCATACTATAATTCACAATGAGATCTTTTCTGAACTTCCACCAATCTGCAAAATCCTTCATTTTTGGAGACCACGCATTTTTCGGGATATATATATCTGGATCCAGAGAATGTGTCATAAAAACTCGTCCGTTCCTCGTATGCGGTAGTTGAAGTAGATAATGGATATAAAAATTGTCAAAAACGCTCATCTCACTCTCATAACTAAATCCTAGATCCCTGAGAGCCTTAGATGTCCCGAAATTATGGTAGAAACCTGGAGATCTGAATCCGTATATTTCGAAATCTTTTTCCAGTATTTCTTTACCTTTCTTTATCATCTCTATCTGTTCCTCGTATGATCTCGATTTAAACTCCTTTTCTATATGCTTATATCCATGCTGCGCCACTTCCACATCGTACTCTTTCAATATCTCAATGACCTCGGTATTGTCCGTAATCTTCTCATTGGCGTGATACGGAATTACAAATAACGTGGGATTGACATTTTTCTCTTTCAAATACTCCAAAAATACTTTTAATTTATCTGGGTCTGTATAATAGGATATATCATCCACAGTGACAAGAAAGACAGAATCATAGTTATAAGGATATTTAGAAATCCTGAACTCCCCAAAATCTTCAACTATCTCCTCTCTTTCATAATAAAGGTACGTATAGAATCCATCTGTATAAAAAAGGAACAGTATGAGAAGTATATAAAAAAACAGATATTTTTTCATTTTTTCTCGTTAAGTAAGCATGCAAGAACATTGGTATAGATGGCCTCTAAAAGTTTTTCTTCCTTCTCTTCAGCATCTTTTGGTATCAAAGCAGCTTTTGCTACAGTTTTCAGCATTATCCCCCTTAACATCGCTATTCTAACCTTCTCTACGTACTCTTCGTCTATATTAAGTCCAACTGCTTCCATCTCCCTTCTTATATTTTTTCTGTCTATTTCCTCCAGATCTTCTTCGTTGTATCCCATTTAATCACCTTTACTGAGATTTAATATGGCCTCTGCTATATCTCCTCCGCTGTCTTTTAAAGCTTTTCTAGCTTCTTCTTCACTTACATTAGCTTTCTCTGCTACCATTTTTATATCTTCCTCAGGGATTCCTATCTCTCTCTCCACAAATGTTCCAACTACCTGAAATGTTTTTTGACCCATCATATCTATCTCTGTAACCTGCGGATCTGTAAACTCCCATTTTTTATCATCGAATGTAAAAATAATCTCGTTAACCGGTAGCTCCTTTGTCTTTATCCCTGCTTTTTTCATTAATTTTTTCATCTGTCTTGGATTCATATTTGGCATCATAAAAAAAATTTATGCTGGGAGAATATAAATGTTTTCATGTTTTGTAAAATAAGACAAAAATCGAAATGAGACAAGACAATACCCTATTTTTACAGTAAACTTTAAATATAATCTCGGTTCATTATTCATGATGAAAATTGGTATCATAGGTTGCGGATACATAGGAAGCGTGATAGCTGAAAACTTTAAAGATGAAGTTTTAGCATGTTATGACAGAAACATGAAAAACATGGAAAAAATAAGCAAGATTGTAAATAGAGATATTAACTGTTCTTTCGAAAAAATTATAAAGATGGATCTTGACCTGATCGTGGAATCAGCATCTGTAGAGGCGGTGAGAGATTTAGTTCCAAAAGTTTTGGAGAATGGAAAAAATGTTTTGATAATGAGCGTTGGAGCCCTTGCAGATTCTCAGCTGCTTTCAAAGTTAAAAAAACTCGCATCAGGAAATAATTGCAAAATATATATCCCCCATGGAGCCATAGGAGGTTTGGACGCTGTTAAAACTGCATCTTCACTTGGTATAACAAAGATAGTTCTTACCACGCGAAAAAATCCAGAGGTGCTGGGAATTAAGATCATCAAAGAAAAAATAGTTTTTGAAGGTCATGCTTCAGAGGCTGTAAAAAAGTTTCCCAAGAATATAAATGTCTCTGCAGCATTGAGTCTTGCAGCTGATAAAGAAGCGTATGTGAGGATAATAGCTGATCCTTCCGTGGATACAAATATTCACGAGATATATGTAGAGGGATCTTTTGGAAAAATGAACTTGATTTTTAATAATCTTCCTTCAGAGAATAAAAGAACATCTATACTTGCTGCATTTTCCGCTGTGAATCTAATAAAAAGCTTAAAATCTGAAATATTAATATACTAGGTGATTTAATGTTTTTAGATAAATATTCGGAAATAACAGGAAAAATAGAGTCTTATTTAAATGATGTTCTAAATTCCACTACAAAAAATTATGAAAATATAATATTGAAAGATTTTTACAAAGACATCGTGAGAGTAATGGGTGCTGGCAAGAGATTGAGGCCATTGAGCATGATTTTTGCTTTTAATGGAATAAAAAATGAGGTAAATGACGATATTATAAAAGCCTCTGTTTCTTGCGAACTCGTTCATAATGCGTCTCTTATCTTGGATGACGCTATGGATGAAGATGTTGTGAGACACGGTAAGAAAACTTTCAACACCATATATGCAGATAAATTTTTAAAATCTGTAGGCTTTAATTTCAATGCCTATAAAAGTGGACAGAGCTGGATTAAAAAAGACTCTGTCTTAGGGATCATAGAGATGCAAAGAAATATTTCCAGATTTTCTTACGCTCTCTCTGTACTTGCTTCAAATATCCTGTACGAGCTCAGTGAAGAAGTTTTAAACTCGCAGTTTTCCAAGGAACTGAGAATAAAAGCATTGGAACAACATAGAAGAATGTACTTAAGGCTGAATGAAGGTCAGCTTCTGGACATTTTAATGGAAAAAAGAAAAATAAATGAAAAGGAATATTTCGAGATGATAGATGAAAAAACCGGGATTCTTTTTATGTACCCTATAAGAATAGGATTAATTTTTGCTGGAGCTAAAAATTATAAAGTCATGGATGAGTATTCTCTGAACATGGCGAGAGCCTTCCAGATACATGACGACATTCTCGGGAGCTTTGGAAAGAGCAAACGCACTGGAAAACCAAACGATTCAGACATAAAATTCGGAAAAAATACTCTCCTAGCTATAAAAACACTCGAGTATGCCAAAAACCAGAGAAAAGAGAAATTTAAAAAAGCCTTCGGAAACAGGTCAGCCACAAAGGAGGAGATAAACGGAGTAAGGAATATCATAAAAAAAACAGGGGCATATAAATACTGCAGAGCGAAGGAGAAAGAATTGATAAAAGAAGCTAAAAACAGCATTCCGAAGAATCTAAATAAAGAAAGCAGGAAATTCTTTGAAAAACTTGCTGATTTTGCTATAAGCAGGAAGTTCTAAAGGATTTGCAGATTATATAGATCTCGGAACTTCCCTTTCTTGTAGATCTCGGCCTGTAAAATTTTACATATCCGAATCTTTTCCTGAGATCATCAGAAAAACTTTTCACGTCTTCACTCTGGAATATCTTTACCAGAAAGTTTCCCCTATCTTCCAAAACTTTTTCCGTTACTTCTAATGCTTTTTTAGCCAGAATATAGGATCTGTACTGGTCAACATCCCTTTTTCCCATTATCTTTGGAGATATATCTGACAGAACAACATTAAACTTCATCTCTGTATGGAAATCTTCAAGATCGCTCTCTATTATCTCAACGTTGTTATATTGCAAAGGCAAAGTCCTGAGTTTATCCACACCCAGAACGTATCCTCCTTCTCCGACTATTTCTCTCGCTACCTGAAGCCATCCGCCAGGGGAACATCCCAGATCCAGGACATAATCTCCCTTTCTTATCAATCTAAATCTTTTATTGATCTCTTTCAATTTGTAAGCTGCGCGTGATCTGTAGCCTTCTTTCTTTGCCCTTTCATGGTAATAGTCTTTTATTTTATACATTTCCGAAACTCTCGCAGAAAACAAATGCATCGCTGATCTTATCCAGAAGATCCGAAGTGGTGTAGTATATGTTTTTTTTAGAATAAACGAGATCTCCTGCAAAACCGTTTACAAATGAAGCTGCGCATGCAGAGTGAAAAGCTTCATTTCTGGCAAAAAATCCAGAGGTCAATCCAGCTAAAACATCGCCTGTACCACCGGTAGTCATTCCCTCATTCCCCGTATAATTCAGTTTGTATTCTTTTTTATCAGCTATTATGTCTACTTTTCCTTTTAAGATTATTGTACAGTCGTATTTTTCTGAGATATCCCTGACTTTCTGGATCCTTTCTTCTAAGTTATCGGGAAGTTTTCCGAAAAGATTCTCAAATTCTTTTTCGTGAGGTGTTAGAATAGAGTTTGCAGCAAGATCCAGGTCTTTTTTAAGAACTTTCAGCCCATCGGCATCTATCACTTTTTTTTCAAATCTTTTCATTATCTTTAAGGCTTTTTCATTAATCCCCATGCCTACACCTATTAAAACTGAGTCATAATTGTAATCTATAATATCTTTCGTGACTATAAAATCTGGAGAGTAATTTTTGATCACGTCAACACACGGAGTGGCGATGTAAACAAGATCCACAACTTTACTCGCTGCTGTAGCAGCGTAAATGGGCGCACCATGATATCTGTCACTTCCTCCGACTATCAAAACCCTTCCATTATCTCCTTTATGCGAGTCTTTTTTTCTTTTTTTCAGGTATTTTACGTCTCCAGGTCCTGTAAGATTCTCAATTTTATCTGGAATCCCTATATCCACTACAATAGAATCATCAGTTTTTTTGTAATGCATGGATATGTTAAGATCAGGTTTTAAATCTCCAGTGGGAAGATCTATACTCACAACTTTAACTCCTTTCTCTTTCAATTTGTTTATGTATTCAACAACGCTTTTTATAGGCTCTTTTAATTCACCTGTGATTCCTACGCCTATTAATGCGTCTACGACTATATCACAATCAATATCCTGAAAATTAAAGTCTTCTTTTTTGCAGTTTGTAAAATCAAGGAGCTTCCAGTTCTCCAGTGCTATTTTAGTTTTTATATCCTTCTCGTTACCTATCAAAAAGACTTTAACTCTGTTTTCCTTTGATAAAAATCTTGCAGCTACGAATCCGTCTCCTCCGTTATTTCCCAGGCCGCAGAAAATTGCTATTTTCTTGTTTTTTCCAAATTTAGACGTAATAATAGAGGATACTCCGTTTCCTGCATTTTCCATCAGTATTCTAGGCTCCAATCCGTAATATTTGCAGTTTATATCCAGAATTTTAGTTTTCATTTTTTTTCACCCTGTATAATGCTACCAAAGAACATAAAAATAGAGGACCGAGAACGAAACCTGGCACCCCGAAAGCTATGGGACCTGCAACAAAACTGAAGAGGATTATTAAAGGATGGACTTCACTCTTTTTTTCTGAGATGTATGGAGTCAGAACAAATGTCGGGAGATATGTTAAAACGATTATCCCGAAGATAAGTATAATGAGCGCGAGCATGGGCTTACTGAATATCTCTACCAATGCTATTGGAACATAGATCATTGGAGATCCCAATATTGGTAAAAGACCAAATAAAAATATTAAAAATCCCAAAAGAACTGAGTAGTTGACCAGATAAGACACGTTAAAATAAACTCCAAGAATATAAAAACCTGTTCCTGCGAGAACACCTGTTATCCCTGCAGTAAGTACGTATCCATAGAATAATCCCTGCAGAACTTTTCCCAGCTCTTTTGTGAACTTAAGATATTCCTTCTTTATCTCTGCTGGAATGAGTGTATCCGTTACCTCTTTTAACTTTCTTCCATCCCTCAAAAAGTAAAATGTAGAAAATATAAAAAGTAAAATATTCAGAGTAGCGTAAGAGATATTTTTAAGAAGATCAAACGCTGTTTCAATATTAATGTAGCTCTCTACTTTTTCAATTATGGTATCTATTTGAGAAGAAAATGATATATTTACTCCAAAGTTCTTCAAATACTCTTCAAAATCCAAGATTTTATTCAGAAAAGCATCAGGGTTCTCCAAAAACTTGACTATTTCGTTAATTAATGTATCAAGAGTCGTCCAGATCAAAACTACGAAAGGAATAATTATTATAAGTACAGTTATAACGGATGCTACATCCCTGTTTTTAAATATCTTCTCAAAATAATCGTTCAAAGGCAAAAGAAGATAGGAAACAAGTAATGCATATATCAAAGGAGTAAATATCCTGTAGAATATAGATAAGT
Source organism: Thermococci archaeon (assembly GCA_003660605.1). GTDB lineage: Archaea > Methanobacteriota_B > Thermococci > Methanofastidiosales > B48-G16 > B48-G16. The sequence goes on along the minus strand of QMUN01000010.1, from coordinate 2,263 downwards.
TTAGCAGTAAGACTATCACAAAAAGAATCAACATGTATCTTTTTTCCATGAAAGTTATTATTCCCTATATTTATTAAAGTTTGTGGGTGAATATCAAAACATCTCCGGATGCTCTGTGTGTATAGGGATCACTTCTTTTGAATCGATCTCTTTTATCATCTGTTTTATCTCAGGGCCTGAAGCATGTCCTGAAGCATGTGCAGAGTATTCCTTTATTCCAAAATGCTCCAGCCAGTGCTTTTTTCTTTTCTCGTCTAACTCCATATCTTCTGAGAAGGGCTCGCAGTTGGATTTTATCCAGATAGCATTTTTTGGTTGTATGTCAACTAACTGATTCATCTCCCAGAGACTTGTGGAGACAACATAATCTTTCGGATTTTTTTTCAGTTCTTCACATCTTACAGTATTGCTTCTAACTATGAAATCTCTTTCCCATGTTTCATAATCCTTGAGTACCTGGTCCCCAGGTACGTCTTCTCTGCCTATAAGACCCCATTTCTTTTTAGGTATCAGGATCATTGTATCTTTTATATCAAGGGAAGACATTTTTCCAAGCTTTTCTATAAGATAGGCAAGCTTGAGATCAATAACAAACTCTCTTTCATTACTTTTTGCTGCATCATAGATCGTTTTTACTCTATCGGTATCTTTTTTTGGATGTTCAACGAAGACTATTCCTTCACTTTGCGAGATCAGCTCTCCCATTTCATTCTTCACTTTCTCTTCACTATCTTTTCTATTATCATCTATTCTTGTTCCTTCGCAGAGAAAGAGTTCCGGTTCTGCTTCTTTTGCTCTTTCAATGAATTTGTAACTTTTTTCACCATGAAGACCGTGAAATCGCAGGTCACCTGAATAAACCAAGTTTCCTTCGTCCGTATATATAATGAAACCACATGCACCGGGAAGTGAATGGTCTACGGGAACCATTTCCACTTCAAGAGACCCTATTTTTACTTTCTTTTTTGGTTCCATTATATTGTACTCTCTTTTAGTAACGTATTTTTCTTTTCTCCTGTTCACCCTGCTCATCTCTCCTTTTTTATTTTTATAGAATGAGAATGCTTCACAGTACGTGTAGAGATCAGAAAATGTTCCTTTTCCAGTTTCTTCAATGGACTGTAAAATTATCTTTGTCGGCTCTGTACAGTATATAGGAATGTCCTTCCGCAAAAAGTGAATGTAAGCTGAGTGATCCATGTGTGCGTGGCTTAAAAAGAGAGCATCGATACTTCTATTCTCTTTCTTTCTTCCCATATGTTTGAGATAGTCTTCTCTGTAGATTCCCGAAATATCAGGGAGAAGATCAAACTCGAAAAAATCTCTCAATGAAGAAGATTTTCTCGGCTGCAGAAACTCGGAAAAGTAATAAGATGACTTTGAAAAACTCATTCCAAAATCCAGAAGAATTCGCGTATCTTCATGATTGACCAGAATCTTATTGCCGCCGATCTCTTTGGCTCCGCCTAAAACTTGTATATTCATGGGGATCCTCCTTTAAGATATATCTCGCCTATCCTGGTGATAAACAATCTCACTCTTTTTTCTTCCCTCTCCTTTAAGATGAGACCTTTCTCTTCCAGTTTTTCCAGCCGATACTGAATACTGGATCTCTGTATGTCGGATCCATCTTTATTTATAGATTCCACGAGCTCTTTTATCGATTCTGCACCCTTCTTATCGATCAATACCTTCAGTATTTTTATGTCGGTATCTGTGACTTCCTCTATAGGAAATATTGGTATGGATTCGTACTCCTTTACTCCAATACCACTTCCATGATCCATGAACTCAGTTTTCATTTTGCTGTCAAGAGTCTCGATTATTTTAGGAAGTAGATACTCTTCAGGCTTACAGTATATGATCTCAATATCGCCTTTACCTCGCATAAAGAAGACAGCGGAGATCATGGCAACTAATGTTACCTTCGGAGCCGAAGAGATATTAACATACACACTTCTTTCTTTTATTTCCTTTTTTATCAGTTCCAGCATTTTAAGAAAGACGTTATCGAAATCGTATATGTCGATACTGACTTCTTCGATCTCCACGGGGAATTCTTTCAGCTTCTGAAGAAAATGGTTTGCTATTGCAGATGACCGAAGGTAGTTATCTCCATTGTTCCTCAGCATAATTAATTTGTTGGCAGGATACTCAAGCATGGGTTTCACAATTCTGTCGTACTCGAATCCTGCGGCAACTATGTGTGTTCCCTTTTTTCTGTTCATGTATAATAATTATTTTCATCATTTATAAAGTTTTT
>QMUN01000009.1 GCA_003660605.1 Thermococci archaeon | reverse complement strand
TCATCCGTTGCCCCAGATAAACTTGCAATTACGACTCCATCTTTTCCTATTAATTTTTTTGCTTCGTTTATATCCTCTGCATACTCTTCATAACCAAAGGATGAACACTCTTCTAGAGAGTGTAAAGTGAAACTGTGTGGTAATTTATCAGGATATCCAGGATACTCTCGATAATCAAACAGCTTAAACCTCGGTCTTGGATACTTCCTCCCCATCTTTCCTGATTCTCCAAAAAGTGATTTTGCTACCACTCCTGCAGCTCCGCCCTCAATCCCTTTCTTCATCATCTTTGCATTCATTGTCGGCGTTGCAGATGCTAACACTATAGGATTCTTGAAATTTATGCCTGCAAATTCGACACTTAAGTCAATCATTTATATCACCTGTTCACTTATCTTTCCACATATTTATAAATCTTTTGGTTATCTTTCCCAAAGATCTGAAATCATTATAGAAAGCTTTATATACCATGTAACAAAGAGAAAGAAAATGATCTTAGAGGAGACGATCTTATGTTTGAAGACATCAGAAGTTTAATAAGATACTTTGAGGAGAAAAATGATCTGATTAGAATAAAGAGAGAAGTCGATCCGAGATTTGAGCTTGCAGCTATAAGCAAAAAATTGGATGGAAAATCCCCGATACTATTTGAAAACGTTAAGAATCAGAAGGTAGTTCTTGGTTTCTTTGGGACAAGAGAAAGAATTGCTTCTTCGTTTGGTGTCAGTATAAGAGAACTCAGAGATTACATTCTGAAGGCAGTAGAGAATCCAAAATCTGTAAAAATTGTGGAAGATGGTCCTGTAAAGGAGAATGTAACAAAAAATTTTGATTTGAGGGATCTTCCGATCCCCACGCATTATGAAAAAGATGCCGGAGCATATATTACATGTGGTGTTATAATCGCAAAAGATCCCGAAACAGGAGTCAGGAACGCATCTTATCACAGAATGTTGCTAAAAGATGAAGACACTTTAGGAGTTCTGATAAACGGCTGGAGGGATCTTATGAAGTACTACAGAAAAGCTGAAGAAAGAAATAAGCCTTTAGAGATAGCTATATGTATAGGTCTCGATCCCTCTACCCTTTTTGCTGCGGCGGCAACAGGTGTTCCAATAGAGGTAGATGAGCTTGAAATTGCTTCTTCGCTTTTGGGAAATCCCATGAAACTTGTCAAATGTGAAAATGTTGATGTAGAGGTTCCAGCAAACACAGAGATAGTCTTGGAAGGGGAGATCTTACCAAAGGTGAGAGCGTCAGAAGGTCCTTTTGCAGATTTTACAGGGATATACGATATCCAAAGAGATAATCCAATAATAAAGATCAAGGGAATAATGCACAGAGACGATCCGATCTATCAGGATGTTTTGCCAATTTCAAGGGAACATCTCCTCCTGGGTGCAGTACCAAGAGAACCAGTGATGTATAAAGCTTTAAAGAGAAATGTCAATGTGTTAGATGTTCATCTGACACTGGGAGGATGCGGTAGGTTTACAGCTATAGTATCTATAAAAAAAGAGGGGGAATGTGAAGGAAGAGATGCAATTCTCACGGCTTTGTCCACTCAGAGGGATCTAAAGCATGTTATTATAGTAGATGATGATATCGATATTTTCAATGAAAGAGATGTTGAATGGGCAATAACGACACGTTATCAGAGCGATAGAGACACGATAATGATAAAAGATCTAAGCGGATCATTGGATCCTTCTGGAAGGATCGATGCAAGAAAATTAGGTATAATTACAGCAAAAATGGGCATGGACGCGACAAAAAGTTTTGAAGAGGGGGCTATGAGGTCCTATGAGAAGCCAAAAATACCATTTGAAGTAGATTTAAAAAAATACGTGGAGGAGATATAATGTGTATAGTTGACGAACATCATCATATAGGCGAAAGGGGATTGAAAGACACTGTTTTTGGATGGCAAGAGGATATTGAAGATGTTATAGAAGTAATGGACAGGTTTAATATAGACGCAACAATACTACAGCCTTTAGGAGGAGCTCACGATCCGATAAAGGTACATAATGAGATATATCAATACTCTCAGAGTTACCCTGGAAGAATTTTTGGGCTCGTAAGCATGAATCCAAAGGTTTATGGGAAGGAGAAAACTATTGCAGAGATTGAAAGATGTGTCAACGATCTCGGATTTGTGGGAATTAAACTCCATACATTAGCCCATGGAATAGATCCAACATCTGAGATAGGAGACTATATGTTCGAGACCGCAAATAGATTGAATATACCCATAATGGTATGTACGGGTTCTCATGGATTGCCATTTACAGCTCCCGCGATGCTGATCCCGAGAGCAAAGCAGTTTCCAGATTTGAAGATTATAATGGCACACATGGGGGGGGCTTACGCTTTGGCACAGCCCGCAATACACGTAGCTGAACTGTTTGATAACATCTACTTTGATACAACTCTGGTAATGAATATATATCTTGAAAGAGCCGTTAAAGCCATAGGAGCAGAAAGAATAATGTTTGGAACAGAACACAGTACCAATGTTCCTGTTGGTCTTGCAAAGATAGAATCGCTCAGGATTTCAAAAGGAGAGAAGGAGAATATACTCGGAAAGACAGCAATAAAAGTATTTAATTTGAAGATGAATAAGTAAAGATATGGTACTAGAGAATATATTTTTTTCTATTTTCTTTTACGAACCTTATCAATGCCGAAAGATTTATAAAGTCAGTGAGTAGATATTATAATGATTATGAGACACGATCTCATAACAATTTTGAAGGTGAAAAAAATGAGAGTAAAAAAATTAAGTACAGGACTGACACTTTTGATAGTTTTTGCAATGCTTTTTTCTACTTTTGGATGCATCAGTGAGAAAGAAGAGACACCAGCACCTACGACAGCGGCTCCTACAACTGCTGCACCAACAACCGCAGCACCCACGACAGCAGCGCCAAAAGTCTATGAAGGATTAATACTCCCAAGTGGGGAGAAGATGGCACCTATGGAGATACTGACATTGACACCAGGAGCGGATCCAACGTTGAATCAGGAAGCGGTGTTTATTGCGGAGTGGTGGAAAAAGATTGGAATAGATGTAGAAGCAAAGGCAATGGAAAAGGGAGCTCTTGTTCAAAAAATATACTGGGACAGAGACTTTGATGCAACGCTCTGGTATATCGGTGGAGAGAGATTTCCATTGTATCTGCAGTATTACTACTGCGAAGATGAGATATATCAGTATGGGTGGAACTTCATGCAGTATAGAAATCCAGAATATGATAGTTTATCTTCAGAGTGGCTTTCGATCTTTGACTTGGACAAGGCCCAGGAAAGAGCTTTTGAACTTCAAGAGATGCTGGCTGAAGACAATCCACAGATACCTCTTATAAGCGATACAAAACTCACAGCCTACAATAACAAGAAATGGGAAGGATGGATAAATCAGTATGGAGGTGTTGCAGGATTTGATTCTATGTGCACCATCGATCCTGTAGGTGGAGACACAGATAATGATATACTGAAGATAGGGCTTCTTAAGGAGCCGGATACGTTGAATCCATTGGGCACAGGTTTTACAGAAACATGGACAATAATAAATAAGATATACTGTGGAGGAATGTGGAATCCGCCAACAGCTTTATACAGATATGCTCCTGTATCAGGAGAACTGATACCTTTCCTTGCAGAAGGAGATATAGAGTATGACGATGCAACAAATACAGCCATTGTAAAGCTGAAGAAAGGAATAAAGTGGCACGATGGAACAGAGCTTACTGCAAAAGACATAAAGTTTACAGTGGATCTTATGAAAGAGTTCGAGGTGCCGAATTATCAGGACTCTGTAGGATTTATAGATAAAGTTGAAACTATAGACGATTATACGCTGAAATATTATCTTACGAATAAAACTGTGAACTTCTACCACAAAACAATGATGATGATAATATTGCAAGAGAGGAAGTGGTCACAGATTGCTGAAGGGGCGAGGAGAAAGGTAGATCCAACTGAGTATCTAACGCAGTGTCAAATTACAACGCCAATGGGGGCTGGACCTTTCAAATTCGTTGAATGGAAGAGAGGATCCTATATACTCCTTGAGAAAAATCCAGATTGGTTCTTCAAGGATCAGACGTTGCCTATGGGAAATGACAAACTGAAATATGATCTGAAAGTGGACAAAATCCTGTTTAAATTCTATGCGTCATCAGAAACAAGAATCCTGGCTTTGAAAAATGGGGATATTGATATATGTACAATCCCTGCAGCAGATATAGCTGATTTTGAAGCAGATCCGGATATGACCATCTTAGAGTGGGGAAACGACTGGCTGGATTTCATAGGATTCAACTGTACAAAACCACCTTTCAACGATCCTGCATTCAGAAAAGCTCTGCATTATCTGATAGATAAAGAGTTTTTAGTAGACAAATTACAGCAGGGATATGCTATAGCCCAGTACTCTGTGATACCAGCGATAAATACATTCTGGTGTAATCCAGACTGCCCGACATACGGTATGGGAATGAGCATGGAAGAGAGAATCCAGAAAGCTATCGAGATACTCAAGGGAGCAGGATACACTTGGGAAAGCGAAAGTTAAATAAATCTTTTTTTCTTTTTTTATGAAGGTAATAAAATGAGCATGGAAAGATATATTCTAAGCAGAGTGATACAGATTATTATTATATTTTTTATAGTGATGAGTATTATATTTCTTTTGTTCAGGGTAATACCCAGCGATCCGACTTCATTTCTCTTAACACCCTCAATGACAGCAGAGGCAAAGGAAGCTATAAGAGAACAGTTTGGTCTTAACGAGCCTATCATAACTCAGTACTATCTTTATTTTAAGAATTTTTTCCATGGAAACTTTGGAAATTCTTTTTACGGTGGTAGATCTGTAATGAACATAATAAAAGAAAGAATGCTGAATTCCATTTTTCTGGTCACCACAGCTGTAATACTTTCATATATAATTGGGATCACCGTAGGTAAAGCAATAGCATGGAAGAGAGGAAGTAAAACAGAAAAATTTTTCGTTGGTCTAGGATTATGGTTTTATACAATGTTTACTCCGTGGCTTGGCATTCTTTTTTTATGGATATTTGCATTTAAACTTCACCTATTCCCCCTTGGAGGAATGATAACTTCTGAGGTATGGATTGCCAATCCATCCCTTATAGAAAAGATATGTGATCTGATACATCATCTGATCCTTCCTCTGATAACATATGTAGTTTTGTGGTTTGGAGGGTACATGCTCTTAATGAGAAACAGCATGCTGGAAACTTTAAGAGAGGATTATATAATTACTGCAAGAGCAAAAGGCTTAAAAGAAAAGGATATCAGAGATAAACACGCAGCGAGAAATGCGTTACTGCCCATTGTTACAGCCTTTGCTATAAGCATCTCTTTTTCCATTACAGGAGCTGTTTTGATCGAAACCGTCTTTTCCTGGCCGGGTATAGGGAGAACAATAGTTGAGGCAACATTAAGACAGGATTATCCTCTCGTACAGGGAGCATTTGCTATTATAACTATAGTAGTATTGATAGCAAACTTTATAGCAGATATTGCTTATGCATATCTGGACCCCAGAATATCTTATTGATGTGATCAGATGAAAAAGAAAAAATGGAAACTAATCAGACAAATATGGGATTTGATAAGAGGAAGTACGTTCATAAAATTAGGAGTATCCATCATAATAATATTTGGGATCATGGCTGTTTTTTCTCCCATTTGGGTAAATAGAAATCCAGAGATTTATGATCCAATAATAGGGGTGGATCCCGATGTCCACGGTTCTGAGGGGCCTTCTTTAAAACACCCTCTGGGTACAGATTATATAGGCAAAGACCTGTTTTCCCAGTTATTGAGAGGATCGCAGATAGCATTTATACTTGGAATTATGGTTTCAGTACTTTCAACTACTATAGGAACAATAGTAGGATTAGTTGCAGGTTACTACGGGAGGATAGTGGATATCATTTTGATGAGACTTGCAGATATTATCTTAACGCTTCCGAGGCTCCCTCTGCTTATAGTTATATCAGGAATATTCGGCACACAGAGCAACTGGATAATACTTCTCATACTCTCTTTCACATTCTGGCCGACGATATCCAGAGTCATAAGATCGCAGACCTTATCTTTAAGAGAGAGGCCATTTATAGAGTCTGCGAAGGTATCTGGTGTCGGCAACAGAAGGATAATACTCAGACACTTGGCGCCCAATGTGCTTCCGATAACATTTTATTACCTGACTGTTACCGTTACAGGTGCGATCCTCGTTGAAGCTGGATTGAGCTTTCTTGGATTTGGAGACCCATCAAACATGAGCTGGGGAATGATGCTTAAATGGTGTTTTACAACAGGGTATGTTTTCAAAGCCCCATACTGGATGATCCCTCCAGGACTTTGTATATCTGCACTTGCCTTCTCGTTTTACCTGATAGGCGTTGGATTGGAGGAGATAGTTAACCCGAGGCTGAAGAAAAGGTGAATATATGGATACAATACTTGAAATAGAAGAGCTGGAGATGTCTTATCAGACTATTAAGGGTTTTGTCAGTGCCGTAGATAATGTTTCCTTTAAAATTATGAAGGGAGAATCTATGGGATTAGTCGGTGAGAGCGGATGCGGAAAAACTTCCTTGGGGATGTGCATAATGAAACTTTTACCTGAGAATGCGAGGATAATGAATGGAAAGATACTTTTTGATGGAGAGGATATAGTTCCAAAGACAGAAGAAGAAATGAGAAAGATACGATGGAAGGGGGTATCTATGATATTCCAGGCAGCGATGAACGCTTTAAATCCTGTATACAGAGTAGGAGATCAGATAATAGAGGCAATACAGACTCATGATAATATATCAAAGGAGGAAGCAAGAGAAAAGGTAGAGAAACTATACGAGTTGGTAGGTCTTTCTCCGGAAAGGATGAAGAACTATCCCCATGAGTACAGCGGTGGAATGAGGCAGAGAGCGATAATAGCAATGGCGCTTGCCTGTGATCCAAAATTTATAATTGCGGATGAGCCCACGACAGCTCTAGATGTTATAGTTCAGGATCAGATAATAGATGAGATAGTAAATCTTCAGAAAAAGCTCAATATGACAATGATGTATATATCCCATGATATATCTGTGATAGCAGAAACTTGCAATAAGATCGGTGTCATGTATGCTGGAAATATAGTTGAATATACGTATACATCTACCCTGTTTGACAACCCCCTCCACCCATATACAAAGGCTTTGATGTCATCCTTTCCAAGCATTGAAGGACCAAAAAAAGAGTTAAAACCTGTTCCAGGCGAACCTCCAAACTTATTGAATCCACCAGAGGGATGCAGATTTTATCCCCGTTGTAGTTATGCAGAGGAGATATGTAAAAAAGAAAATCCAGAGTTTGTTGAAATAGAAAAAGATCATTTTTTAGCATGTCACAAGGTGATCTGATGGAGATGGTAAATGTTGAGCATCTGACAAAGCTCTTTCCTTTGAGAAAAAGATTATTTTCAAGAGAGAAACATTATGTTTATGCTGTAGATGATGTGAGCTTTAAAATTGAGAAAGGGAAAATAATGGGGCTCGTTGGAGAGTCAGGGTGCGGAAAAACAACTACTGCAAAATTGTTAGTACGGCTTTTAGATCCTACGAGTGGTAATATCTATATTAAGAACGAAAATATTGCAGATTTAAGAGGGAAAGAATTGAAAAAATTCAGAAAAAATATCCAGATGATATTCCAGGATCCTTACGAATCTTTAAATCCAAGGTTTATAGTTCACGACACTGTAGCAGAGCCTCTGATAGCTCAAGGATTATATAATACAGAAAAGATCTACAATGCTTTGGAAGTAGTTGGACTTAAACCACCAGAAGAATTTCTTTTTCGTTATTCTCATGAGCTTTCAGGAGGACAGAGACAGAGAGTTGCAATAGCAAGAGCTTTAGTAATCGATCCGATCTTTGTGGTGGCAGATGAACCGACTTCCATGCTTGATGTTTCAATAAGAGCAGATGTTCTGAATCTTCTTTTGGCGTTAAGGAAAAAGTTTGATCTGACAGTTCTTTTTGTGACTCATGATCTTGCTGTGGCAAGATACATGTGCGATAGTATTGCAGTGATGTACTTGGGAAAGATAGTTGAGAGGGGAAACGCGGAAGAAATTATAAAAAATCCAAAACACCCATACACAAAAGCTTTATTATCTGCGGTGCCTATCCCAAATCCCAAGGCAAAAAGGAAGAGGATAAAGATCGGAGAAAGAGTTTCAGATGCTGTGAATCCGCCAGAAAGATGCAGGTTTTATGAGAGGTGTAACTATAAAAAGGATATATGCAAAAGAAAATATCCAAAACTTATAGAGTGTTGTAAGGATCATTTTGTTGCTTGTCATTTGTACGGGTGATCGTATGCGTATAAACAGAAATAGAATTGTAGAAATCGCAAAGGAGCTTATAAAATATAAAAGCTTTACAGGAGAGGAAAGATATGTTGGTGAGTATGTTTCTAATTTTTTTGAAAATATTGGAGTGGAATATAAGATATTTGAAAAGGAGAAGGGAAGACCCAACATAATAGCTAGCATAGGTGGTGGAAAAAAAACAATTGCTTTTAATGGACATTTTGATGTAGTTCCTATATCAGATGAATCTCTGTGGGAAACAGACCCATTTTCTCCAGAATTGAAAGGAAATAAGCTTTTCGGGAGAGGATCTTTTGATATGAAAGGTAGCTGTGCTGTAGCGATGCATATCGCTGAGCTATTATCAAAAGAGAAAATTAATGGAAATTTGCAGATACAATTGGTCTCAGATGAGGAGAAAGGAGCAGAGTTCGGGACAAAATATGTGATAGAACTGATCAAAAAAGGAAAGGTAAAAAAGCCTGATTACGTTGTCATTGGAGAGCAGAGTGATCTAAAGATCAGAAACGGGGAGAGGGGGATACTTGTGTTTGATATAAAATTCAGAGGAAGGGCAGCACATACATCCAATGCCAGACACGACGCAGTAAATTCGATAGTTTTAGCTTCAAAGGCTGTTTTGGCAATAGATAAAAAGATAGATAAGTTTCATCCAGAGATCGGATCACCTGTTATAAGCGTTAACATGATATCTGGAGGGAAGATTCATAATCAGGTGCCTGGCGAGTGTGTGATCACGGTGGACAGAAGAACGATTCCAGGAGAAACAAAAGAGATAGTTTTAAAGGAGATAAAAGAACAGATGAACAAAGTTTTGGATAAAAAAAATTATGAGATTATGAATATCTTTTATGAACCTGCAAACATAACTCCCAGAGACTCTCCCTTTATAAAAACAGTCTCTCAAACAATCAGGGACGTATTGAAGATAGAACCTGAGTTTTATGTCGGCAGAGGAGGGGTAACAGATGCAAGATTCTACAGATATATGGGTATCCCAACGATCATTTATGGCCCCATGGGTAAGCATGCACACGGACCGAATGAATACGTAGATATAACTTCCCTGGAAAAACAGGGAAAAGTTTATCTCGGACTGATTAAGAATCTCTTATAGAAAAACTTTTATCTCTAAAGGTCAAGAGATTACTGGGCCCGTAGCCTAGTGGATAGGGCAACAGCCTCCTAAGCTGTAGGTCGCGGGTTCGAATCCCGCCGGGCCCGTTCACTCCGTTCACGGCCCCGTCGAGGATGACTCTGCCTTTCAGTCAGACTCATTTCCCGCCGACTCCACTCATTTTATTCATGTCCTCGTCAGGGATGACTCTGCCTTTCAGTCAGACTCATTTCCCGCCGGGCCCGCTAACCCTTTTCGCACACAGACTGATGTAGGTTTTCAACCTACATCCATGTGAGGACGAAAAGGGTTCTGGAAAAGAAAAAATAAATTATTCAATAAGTTTAGAATATAGGTAAAATCTATTTATCACCAGATAAATGTAGGTTTTTTGACCCACATCCATGTAATTGCGAAAAAATGTTTTGTCCTTAAGAAACAATAATTATCTAAGAGGGATACTTTTTATTAGAGTTTGAGGTGTATCTTCCATGTTGTTGTCGTTCCATCAATGTATTCATTCGTAAATATGAACGTTTTGAGCAGATACATACCAGTGGGAAATTCTAGAACTAATCTAAAACTCTCATCTGGATTTAAAATCACTGCATCAGTGAAATAATCTCTAAAGCCTTCTTTAGGATCTTTAGGACCAGATTTGACGTATGAATATTCAGCTCTATTCTTATAAGAGTCATCGTTCGAATCAATCACTTGTATTTCCACAGGATTCCACAGTATCTCATCCTCTGTCAAATTTTCAAAAAATACTTCAACACAGTAGCCTCCATAATCTGATTTAAATACGCTCAATACGGTGACGCCTAGTTTTTTATCACCTAACGATTTATTCATTTCTCCTGTTAATGTGATGTGTTCAGGTGGTGTTGTAGTCGGAGGCGGAGTAGTCGTTGGCTTTGGAGTAGTAGGAACGATCGTAGTCGCAGGTGCTGTCGTCGGAGCAGTCGTTGGCTTCGGTGTAGTGGAAACAGGAGTGGTAGTAGGTGGCGATGTTGGTGGAGGAAGAGTCGTTGGTGATAAGGGAGTCGTTGGAGCTTCTTTTTGGTGGGGTATACTGATGCATGTACCAACTACTATAATGATAGCAAATAAAGTAACTAAAGATCTTTTCTTTGTTTTAAAGAGTTCGTTTAAAATATTTCTTTTAGTTTTTTTGACTTTTTTCGAAAAATTATATCCACAATTCCCACAGAATAAAGAATCTTCTTTATTCGGAGAGCCACAGTTTGGGCAGTGTTTGATTTTCTCTTGAGACTCCTTCTTTACTTTTTTTTCTGTTTCTTCCTTTTTTATTTCTCTTATCTTCTGGGAATATTTTACAAAAAATTCATCTGATATAGAATCCTCTGAATAAGCTTTGAATAAGGATTTTTCTAGATCTTCTTTCAAATCTTCAAATTTCTCTATAC
>QMUN01000008.1 GCA_003660605.1 Thermococci archaeon | reverse complement strand
TGGAATCCCATAAAAGGTACTGAGAAAGATATTGAAGTAGATGTCATTTGTCTGGCTGTTGGATTGTCTCCGTCCATAGAACTGTTAAGACAGATAGGATGCTCTACAAAGTATATCCCTGAGCTTGGAGGAAATGTCATTATTCACAATAAATATTTAGAAACTGAGATAGAAGGTATTTATATAGCGGGAGACTGTTCGGGGATAGGTGAAGCTTCTACGGCAATGCTCGAGGGAAAGATAGCAGGTTTATCTGCAGTTTTAAGCATTAGGGAAAATAAAAAAGTTGAAAATAGTAGAGAAGAACTTATTAAAGATTTAGAGAACCTCAGAGAGGGACCCTTTGGAGAAAGGCCAAGAATTGGGAAAGAAAAACTTTTTAAGGTGTTAAAATGAGTTATGAGGAAGATGGGGTCTTAGAATTAGAGGATTTAAATTTACCCTCTGAAGAGAGATTAAAAAAAGGCCCTACGGCAATAATAGAATGCATTGAGAATATCCCATGCAATCCTTGCGTTGATGCATGTCCCTTTAATGCTATTTCAATGGAAAAGATAACGGATATCCCAGAGATAGATTACGAAAAATGTATAGGATGTGGAACTTGTATTCCTGCATGTCCAGGTTTAGCTATCTTTGTAGTCGATATATCCAGAGAAAAAGCTATGATAACAATTCCTTATGAGTTTCTACCCATTCCAGAAATAGGGGATAAAGTAAAGGCATTGGATAGGAAAGGAGAGATAGTCAGTGAAGCAAAAGTAATCAGAGTTAAAAAAAATGAAAACAAAACAAATACGGTAACTATAGAGGTAAACAAAGAAATGGGAATGATCGTCAGAAACATAAAGGTGGTGAAATGAAGATAGTCTGCAGGTGTGAGGATGTGACAGAAGAAGAGATTATTGAGGCGATAGATCAGGGTTATACAACATTAGACGAGCTAAAAAAGCATCTGAGAGTGGGAACGGGGCCATGCCAGGGTAGGACATGCCTGAAAGTTATAGAAAAGATGCTGGCAAAAAAACTTGGAAAAACTATAGATGATCTTAAAAAAACTACGGTAAGACCCCCTTTAAAACCTTTACCTTTATACATTTACGGTGATGAAGATGAGGAATAAGGCAGAGGTAGTGATTATAGGGGGAGGGATAACAGGATGCGGTGTTGCCTATAATCTTGCAAAAATGGGATTGACAGATGTAGTTCTCGTAGAAAAGAATTTTTTATCGTCTGGAGCCACTGGAAGATGCGGAGGAGGAATAAGGCAGCAGTTCACGACAGAATGGAATATAAAACTTGCAATGGAGTCTGTAAAGAGATTTGAGAAAATGAATGATGAATTAGATATAGATATAGAGTATGAACAGGGGGGCTATTTGGTAATAACAGATGATGAAAAGGAACTTGAGGAGTTCAAAAAGAATGTGAAGCTTCAGAACAAATTGGGATTAGATAGTAAGCTTATCACTCCTTCGGAAGCTAAAGAGATCGTACCATATTTGAATGAAGATAATATTTTAGGAGCTACATTCTGCCAGAGTGACGGCCATGCTTATCCTTTCAGAGTTGTTCAGGGATACGCAAAAAAGGCAAAGGAGATGGGAGTGGAGATAAATAAGTTCACAGAGGTAAAAAGCATCAAAAAAGAAGATAATAAAATAAAATCTGTTGTTACAGATAGAGGAGAGATAAAAACCAATATTGTAGTGAATGCCGCAGGTGCATATTCGAGAGAGATAGCAGGGATGATAGGAGTAGAAATGCCAAACAAACCTTTCAGGCACGAGATCCTGGCAACCGAGAGATACAAGCATATCCTGGATCCAATGATTATATCTTTTAAATACGGCATATATTTCAGCCAGCAGAAACATGGAGAGATAGTCGGAGGTATAGGAGATCCAGATGAGCCCTCTTCTTACAATATTAAAAGTAGTTTAAAATTCGTTGAAAGGTTTACCTCTGTTCTTGGAAAGATAGTGCCAGCATTTAAAAATTTGAACATAGTAAGGCAGTGGGCTGGATTTTATGATGTTACTCCAGATGCAAAGCCAATCCTTGGGTATACAGAAGGAATAGATACATTGATACAGGCTAATGGGTACTCTGGACATGGTTTCATGGTAGCTCCAAGAGTTACGGAGTTAATAGCAGAGCTAATAGTGGATGGAAAGACGTCGATGCCCATAGATGAGCTGAATTTAAAAAGATTCGAGGGAGAAACTGTTGGAGAAGTTTATGTTGTTGGATAAGTTTGTAATATTTGACCTTGATGGTACAATTATAAAAGAAAACTCAGCATGGGAAATGCTCCATAAACATTTTAAGGTCGATCCTTCTATTGTAGAAAAGAATAAAGAACTCTATGAGAAAAAAATAATAGATGTAGATAGATGGATAGAGATGGATATAAAATTATGGAAAAACCCCCATAAAAAAACAATAGAAGATGTTCTGAAAAAATACACTCTTATAGAAGGAATAAAAGAGTTCGTGGAGTACTTAAAAAAAAGAGGATTTATTTTGGGTATAGTCTCTTCAGGAATAGATATTCTTGCAGAAAAAGTTGCCGATGAACTCGGGATAGATATATGCTATTCAAACTCTCTTATTTTCGATGAAAAAGGATTTTTGATAGGAGGAAAAGGAAACGTTGATCTTCTCAGGAAAAAAGAGATTGCGAAAAATCTTTCTGAAAAATTCAAGATCCCATTAAAAAATTTTATAATAATAGGAGACACAAGATATGACATGATAGATGGGATTGGGATTAAAATAGCCCTCAATCCAAAGGAAAAACTGGATGCAGATTATACTGTAAATTCTATTCAAGAATTGAAAGAGGTTTTTGAGAGGGAGATATGAGTCTAAATATAGTTCTCCAATAAAATCAAAATAATAGGAAATAAATAGTAGAAAAGTTGCAAAAGAAATTTATACCTGTATGAACAAAAGGATATAATTAGAATAAAGAGTACTTGAATATGTGAAGATAGGTAAGATACTCTTCTCGTAAGAGGGAGGCATAGACTATGTTAACATCTGAAGCGATAATAGAGAAAATCGAAGAAAATGGGAAAAAGATAAGGGAGTACGGTGTAAAAAGAATAGGATTATTTGGCTCTTATATGAGGAACGAACAAAAGGTAGGAAGTGATATAGATATTTTAGTGGAATTTGAAAAAGGTAAAAAAACATTTGACAATTACATGAATCTTAAATTCTTCTTAGAAGATTTATTCAGTTGCAAGGTTGACCTCGTTGTCATTGAAGCCATAAAATCAGATTTGAGGCCATATATTTTGGGGAGTGCGAAATATGCCACGGGAGTATAAATTATATCTTGAAGACATTCTAGAAAGTATTTGTAAAATTGAAAGATACACGGAAAACTTGTCTTTTGATGATTTTGTAAAGAACGAGTTAGTACAAGATGGTGTAGCAAGAAATTTGGAAATAATAGGAGAAGCGGTAAAGAACATTTCAGATGATATTAAAAAGAGAAAATCCGAAGTGGAATGGAAGAAAATTGCTGGCTTAAGGGACATTCTCATTCATGCATATTTTGGGATAGACGTAGATATTGTCTGGGATGTAGTTAAAAACAAGATACCAAAACTGAAAGAGAACATAATAGAAATTCTTTCACAAGAGAAATAGTAATGCAAAGATTTGAATCTCTCTAAAAAGCAATTTATGATGTTATTCGTTGTTCTCTAAATAAGGAAAATCTCGTAAAAATATATCTCGGTAAGGGCATTATAGGGTCATAAGGTTTATACAACCATTTTCTTCATATTCCCCAACAAACCCACACACCGCCCCATAATATATCTCCTTCATCATTCTTAGAAAATACACTTCTTAAAAACCATAGCCGGGCGCGGATTCGAACCGCAGTCGCTGGCTCCAAAGGCCTGCAGGATTGTCCCCTACCCTACCCGGCTCTAATCAAAATTTCTCATTATTGTTTATAAAGTTTTTTAATCATTAAGTTTTTAAGATTTGAAAATAGTTAGAGATCATGATAACACAAAAAGATGCTCAGGAAATTTTGGAAGAGTACGATCTGGATAACATAACTATCGGAGTCCTCGGCGGACACTCAGCATTGGATGTCTGTCACGGAGCGAAGAAGTATGGATTCAAGACTTTAGCTGTATGTCAGAAGGGAAGAGAAAAAACATATACAAAATATTTCAAAACTCGTGGAAAGAAAGGATGCATAGATGATATTATACTTTTGGATAAGTTCAGGGATGTTGTAAAAGTCCAGAAAGAACTGAGAGAAAGAAATACGATATTCATCCACAACAGATATTTCTGGGTTTACTGTGATTTTAACGAGATAGAAAACGATTTCAGAGTACCCATATTCGGAACGAGAACAATGTTAAAACTTGAGGAGAGAGATGTTCCAAAGAATCAGTACTATCTTTTAAAAAAGGCTGGTATAAGGATCCCAAAGATATTTGAAAATCCCAAAGATATAGATAGGCTCGTTATCGTCAAAGTTAACGAAGCTTTACGAGGTTATGAAAGAGCTTTCTTTTATGCTGCTTCTCCTGAGGATTATCTGAAAAAATCGAATGAACTTTTAAAGAAAGGATCGATAACAAAGGAAGATCTCGAAAAAGCGGTCATCGAAGAGTACGTAGTTGGTGCTCCTGTAAATTTCAATTATTTCTATTCTGTAATAGATGATGAGTTGGAGTTAATGGGTACGGATACGAGAAGACAGACTAACCTCGATGGATTATTGAGGCTTCCGGCAAATGAACAACTTGAAATCCTCAAATATCTTGATGTAAAGCTCGTAGAAACAGGACATTATGCTGTAACGACAAAAGAATCGATAATTGAAAAGATATTTATCCTTGGAGAAAAATTCGTGGAAATAAGTAAAAAAGAGCATCCTCCCGGAATTATAGGTGCTTTTGCATTACAGGGAGCTGTAGCTGCTTATAAAGGTAGAGAAGAGCCTGTTATCTTCGATGTTTCAATGAGAATCCCGGGAAGCCCAGGAACTAGATTCACTCCTCATACAGGATATTTGTACGGCAAAACAATGAGTTATGGTGAAAGAATAGGGATGGAGATAAGAAACGCGATAGAACAGAAGAGATTAAAAGAGATCGTTACATGATAAAAAATCTTTTATTCTCTTCCTTCTCATAATGTACATGATAGTGTGTTTTGATCTTGAAGGACCAATATCCCCACAGGATAATGCTTATGAGTTGATGAAACTTATTCCCAATGGTGGCGAAATTTTTTCAAAGATATCAAAGTACGATGACATCCTGGCATTGAAAAAGAAAGATTATGAGGCAGGATATACATTAGCTTTAATACTTCCCTTTTTGATATCTCACAAAATAAATGAAGATGATATAAAAAGAGTTTCAGAAAAAGCTAAAATAAATGAGGGGGTAAAAGAACTTGTATCAATACTTAAAAAAAAGCATAAATTTTATATAATCTCAACAAGCTATGAACAGCATGCTTATTCTATAGGAAAGAGGATAGGAGTGCCGAAAGAAGATATATACTGCACAAAGTTTCCTATAAACGATTATCTGCATTATGATATAGATCTTCAGGAAGCAGAAAAAGAGATATTGAATCTTAAAGACCACAATATAGAGGAGTTTTTCAACAATTTTTACGAAAAGATT
Source organism: Thermococci archaeon (assembly GCA_003660605.1). Taxonomy (GTDB): domain Archaea; phylum Methanobacteriota_B; class Thermococci; order Methanofastidiosales; family B48-G16; genus B48-G16. The sequence goes on along the minus strand of QMUN01000008.1, from coordinate 5,976 downwards.
GATAAAGATATAAAGAAGATAATAGAAAATACAAAGGTCATTGGAGGAAAGTACAAAACAGAAGCAATTTACAAGATTTTGGAGAGAGAAAATGAAAATATTAAAAGTGTAGTAGCTGTTGGAGACAGTATAACAGATTTCAAAATGTTAAAGGCAGTAAAGGAAAAAGGAGGGATAAGTATAGTTTTTAACGGCAATGAATATGCAATACCTTATGCAGAGTTTGCATTTGCAGGAACCAATCTTTTACCTCTAGCTTATTTCATTGAATCCAAAAATAAAAAAGAGTTTATAAAGAAATGGAATGGAGAAGGGTATTTCCATCATGTAAATAAAGATATAGAAAAAATTATACTAATTCACAAAAAATACAGGAATATAATGAGAGGAAAAGCAGGAGAGCTGGGATAATGTTTGATGTCATAGGATTTGGGGCTTTAAATGTTGACAAGATATTTTTAGTTGACAAAATTCCAAAGGCTGACCAGGGGTGTCATGTAAAAAGAGAGGAGATAATGGCAGGGGGCTCTGCTGCCAATACTGTCTATGATCTGAGCGTAATAGGATTTAAAACAGGATATGTAGGAAAAATAGGGAAAGATGAAGAGGGAAAGTTTTTGCTTGAAAAATTTGGAGAGGTAGATACAGAAGGGATCAGAAGAGTGAAAGGAGAGACGGGAGTTGCTTATATTCTGGTTACTCCTGAAGGAGAGAGAGCTATAGTTGTGAATCCTGGAGTAAACGATTTTATAAGCTTAAAAGATATAGATATCAATTATTTGAAATGTAAATACCTTCATCTAACATCTTTTGCCTGTTCCAAATCTTTTTTATCTTTTGAAACCCAGAAAAATCTCGTAAAAAAGGTAAAATGCAAAATAACATTTGATCCAGGAGATATGTATAGCTCTATGGGATTGGAAGCTTTAATGGAGATAATAGAAAGATCGTATGCTGTTTTCCCTACAAAGGAAGAGATGGAGATTATGACAAGCTTAAATTACAAAAAAGCTGCCGAAAAGTTATTGAACATTGGATGCAGTATTGTAGTTGTCACTATGGGAAAAGAAGGCTGTTATTTAAAGAGCGAGAGAGAAGAGTTCAAAGTTAAAGCCAAAAGGATTTATGTAAAAGATACAACAGGAGCTGGAGATGCATTCAACGCAGGTTTTTTGTCCGGTCTTTTAAAAGAAAAACCATTAAAAGAATGCTGTGAGCTTGGAAATCGTATAGCTTCCTTAGTGATCCAGGATTATGGTGCAAGAATTCAGAATATCTCTATGATATAGTCTTTTCCTGTCAGGATATCCACTTTTCTACCTTCTGCTCTGTACTCTTTTTCTATCCTTGAAATATGGTCTTTGCAGAGCTTGTATTCCGTAACTTTTTCTCCAGAGTCTATCTTTTTTGCGATCTCGGGATCTTGGATTATCTTTACGATCTCTTTTGTTCTATCTCCGAAAATTGGACCTATGACTTTGTAATTAGGAATTACTTTTACGATCTTTTCTTCTATCTCAGGTTTTCCCTTTTTAGATTCTAAATTTTCTACGTTCATAGCTCTTTTTATGTCCTCTTTTATAGGATCAATATCCTTTGAGGAGAAGATGACAATGTCTTCTATCTTCGCATTTAAAGCCATTCCCCTGTCGCTTTTCCATTTTCTCAACGAAGAGATTATAGAAACGCATAATTCTCCTAAATTACTCCCTTTTATCCCGAGTTTTTCAGGCCATGGAGAGATATGGATTGAATCGTATTCTTCAAATTTTTTAAATATATTCTGATAGATTTCTTCAGTAATATGGGGGATATAGATGGCAAAAAGCTTTAGATACATTAAAAGAGCGTTGTATACAGTGTACTTGGCAGATCTATCTTTTTTCTCATAAAGCCTGTATTTAACGATCTCTAGATAATTATCGCAGAAATCGTGCCAGAAAGATGTTTCTATGAGTGTCCTTGCCCTGCTATACTCGTATTCTTCTAAATACAAGGTCACTTTTTCTATAAGAGTATCTATTTTACTTAAAATCCATCTATCTATCTCTTTTAAATCGGAAGATTCTATTTTCTCGTCCAAATGGGAAGATATTAATTTAGAAGCGTTCCACAACTTGATGCACAGTCTGTGTCCAGCCACAACATCTTTTTCACTGTAAGGGAGATCGTCCCCTAACTTTACAGATGATGACCACCATCTCACAGCATCTGCAGAGTATTTCTCCACGATCTCTAAGGGGTGAATGACATTCCCTTTGGATTTATGCATTGCTTTTCCTTCTTCGTCAAGACCAAAACCTGAGAGCATAATACTGTACCATGGTATGCTTTTATTATGGAAATAACTCTTCACGACCGTATAAAATAACCACGTTCTTATTATATCATGAGCCTGCGGTCTCAACGAGTTAGGGTATATTTTATCCATTAAAGAGTCTTCACACTCCCATCTCGCGATTATCTGAGGAGTCAGTGAAGAGGTAAACCATGTGTCCATAACATCTTCTTCAGGTATAAAATCGGTACTACCGCATTTGCACGGTTTTTTTGGCTTGTCTTTAAGAGGATCTACAGGAAGATCCTCCTTCTCAGGTAAAACAACATTTCCACATTTTTTGCAGTACCAGAGAGGAAATGGTACGCCGTAATATCTTTGCCGAGAAATACACCAGTCCCATCTCAGATTTTCCACCCACGATATATATCTTTTTTTCATAAAATCAGGATACCAGTTCATTTTATCTGCCTGTTTTATCCATACATCTTTAAGGTCAAGGATTTTAACAAACCACTGGTCTTCAACCAGATATTCTACGGAAGTGCCGCATCTCTCATGGGTATTTACTGCATGGCGAAGCTTTTCTTTTTTTATTAATAGATTTTTAGACTCCAATTCTTTTAATACAGCTTTTCTGGCTTCTTTTAATTCCATTCCTTTAAATTTTCCTGCCTTTTCGTTCAGAGTCCCGTCTTTGTTTATGGATATAACTAAGTCTAAATTGTAATCCTTCCACCATTCTATATCTGTTTTGTCACCGAAGGTGCAGATCATCACTATACCTGTTCCAAAGTCTTTATCTACCCTGTTATCAGATATTATTTTGACCCTGTTTCCAAAGATCGGGACTATGGCATATTTTCCGATTAAATATTTGTACCTTTCGTCAAAGGGGTGTACCACAACACTGACGCAGGAAGCAAGAAACTCCGGCCTCGTAGTTGCTATAGGGAGGTCTTTTCCATCATCTGTTTTGAAAATAATTGTATTTAAAAAGGTATCTTCTTCTTTATCTTCTAACTCTGCCTGCGCTATCGCTGTTCTGCAGTGAGGACACCAGATTACGGGTTCTTTTTTCCTTTCCAGCCTCCCCATTTTATATAACTCTATAAAAGATATCTGAGCCAGTCTCTGGCAGTGTTTATTTATAGTGGAATAGGATAAGTCCCAGTCTACAGAGATCCCCAGTTTTGTCCAGATATTCCTGTATTTTTTAGCACCTAACTTTGTTTCCTCCAAACAGAGGTTTACAAATTTTTCTCTTCCTATCTCCTTAATATCTACTTTATACTTCTGTTCTACCAATCTTTCTGTTGGCAAGCCGTTATCATCAAAACCCATAGGATAAAAAATATTATATCCCCTCATTCTCTTGTATCGTGCCATAAACTCTGCCTGTGAGTAACTCATCGCATGACCTATGTGTATCTCGCCAGAGAAGGTAGGAGGGGGGGTGTCTATGGAAAACACAGGTTTTTCACTATCTGGATCAAATTTGTATATCTCTTTTTCTTCCCAGAATCTCTGGACTTTTTCTTCAATTTCCTTCGGGTTGTACTCGCCGAGCATCTTAACACCTTATCAACTCTAAATTTTCTCTATAGTTATATTTTTTTCCATTGTAACTACTGTACCAAGCTCGCCTATAATAGTTTTAGTATTAGTTTCCTCTTCTATAAATTTTCTTTCTCTCTCTGCTATAGGATGCATCTTCATTCCCAGATGGGTCATTACCGCCAGCTCAGGTTTCACTATTGATATAAGTTCCACTGCATCTTCCGTAGAAAGATGGAAAGGTATTCTAGAATTCCTGGGTCTTGTTACGTTGAGTATGAGGATCCTAGCACCTCTATGTGAACGCAGTCCCGAAAAATACTCTGTGTCTGATGTATACGATATCTCTCCCGAAGATGTGTAAAACTTGAAGCCTACTGTTCCTTCTGAATGTCTGGCTTCCAAAACCTCTACATTCATATCCCCCAGCGAAATTTTTTCTTTTTTCTCTACAAGATAATATTTATCAAGAGAAGTTTTTTCTTCTGGGTACAATAAATCCGAGCAGTCTTTAGAACCTACAAATATTCCTCTTTTTTTGTTTAAACTATTTGTTAATGCGTCTACAATTAAAGAAGCGTCATTACAATGATCTATGTGTTTATGCGAAACAAAGACTCCGTCAAGCTTTTTTGGATCTATCTTCTTTTCCAATAATCTCAAAAGAGCACCGGGACCCGGATCAACGTGGTACTTACCAATAATGAAACCTCCTGTAGCTCTTTTTTGGTTTACACAGATATATCTGCCTCCACCACTACCTAAGAAAATTATTTTAACCATGATACATATCACCTAAAGGAGTTAAAAAAGATACGCATAAGTTTTGGTGATCCCATGACCATTGAAGAAGAGGTAAAAGAATATTTTAAAAACTCGAAACCTACACATGATTTCTCACATGTAAAAAGAGTTTACAATCTCTGCATGAAGATAGGAAAAAAAGAAAAAGCTGATCTTGAAGTTCTCAGATTAGCATCACTGCTTCACGATATCGGAAGAATAAAAGGAGATGAAGATCACGAGATACACAGTATAGAGATAGCTGAAAAAGTAATGGACAAATATAAAATAGATGAAAAAACAAAAAGAAATGTAATCCACTGCATAAAAACACACAGATATAGAAACAACGCAGTTCCTGAAACACTCGAAGCTAAAATACTCTATGATGCAGATAAGCTAGATGCGATCGGTGCTATAGGGATATGCAGGGCTTACTCATTTGGAGGAGAAAATGGACAGAAACTTTACAGAAAAGAAGATTTTTCAAACAAAGATATTGAAGTTTCCAGAAAACTCGATCATAAAAAACACACACCTGTAATTGAATACAAAGCAAAGCTTTCCAGGATAAAAGATACAGTACTGACAGAAGAAGGTAAGAGGATAGCTGAAGAAAGAAATAAATTCATGAAAAATTTTTTCCTTAGATTAGAAAAAGAAATTAAAGGTGAACTATAGGAAACTTTTTTAAGTCTTAACATATAGTTAATGTGATAAAATGTTTCACAGCAAACTCGATATCGATGTTCCAAAGGGGAGTAACACACTGCTCTCAGGGCCTCCGCTATCTGGTGTATCAACAATAGCTAAGTACATTTGCTTGGATGCATTGAAAAGAAAAGAAGCTGTGATTTATATCTCGACAAAGGAAAACGGGGAAAAAATTCAAAAATGGTTCTCTGAAAGGACAGATATCAAAGGACTGGGGATAGTTGACTGTATCTCTAAAAGTTTAAGATTGAAAACAAGCATTGAAGACAGCAATAGTATAAAATATGTTTCGAGCTCTGTGGACCTGACAGGTGTTTCTGTCAAGTATAGCAATCTTTTGGAACGATTCTGGAATATTGAGGAGTACAAAGATGTAAGAGTAACAATAGATTCACTTTCCACATTATTGATGTACTCAAATGTACAGACTGTATTCAGATTTCTCCATATACTCACAGGAAGAGTAAAGAAGATAGATGGATATGGAATATTCACCTTAGATGAAGATCCTGAAACTCCACAAGTGGCACCTATAAAGCAGCTTATAGATATTATAATAAAAATAGAGAAAAATAAAATTATTTTCAGCGGTGTTGGAATAAAAGAGGAGTTTGAGTTTGAGATAAAGGAGGGGGAATTAATTG
>QMUN01000007.1 GCA_003660605.1 Thermococci archaeon | reverse complement strand
TATCAGTTCCTCGTGAAGAACCTTCTTTATAAAGATATAACTTTAACTTATAAGGATCAAAATCTTCCATACGAACTTTTTTAAATAAAATTTTACTTTTAGAACATTCAAGGACGATACATAAAACTTTTTTCGTATTCTTTAGTTTTGCAACATTAATAAATGTTTCAGTCTCACTTAAATTTTCCTTTTCTCTAACATACTCACCCAACTCCTTTATAGCATCTAGCACATCTTCACCTCACAGGATTAAGAAACCCGAACCCCAATGAATTTTTCTCTCCGAGTCCGCAATCCATTATAAATTTATATACCCTTTTTTCATCCCTATCATATTTAAACTTTTCCAATGTTTTCCAGGTAGTTCCAATAATTATAAATTTATTTCTTCCTTTTGTGAGTGGAACAACGACTTCTCTCCCGAAGATTATCTTATCGAAGATCATGTTTTCCATAGTGAAGTTTTCTCTATAAAAGGCATTATATTTTTTCAAAGCATTATCTTTTAATCTTTCCAAGAAGAAAGATAGATCGGGATTTCTTTCAAATGAGAAGTATAAGTTTTCTCTATTGTCCTGATAGAGAACTATAGGACTTCCAGTGATGAATCTTTTTTTCAAAGGCAGATTGAACTTATTTATTTTTTTCAACATGAATCCTCTCTTCCCAAAATAGAGATACTTCTCATTTTTTAACTCCTGATACAAAACTTCAATGAACTCCCTATCTGGAGATGAAATAATAAAATTTTTCTCTTCACCTTTTTTAAAATCTGTTGGAGGAAAAATATCTGAAAAAGAGAAGAATTTAAACTTTTTTTCTTCATGCATTTTTTTGTATTCTGTGTTCCACAGGTGTGAGTATATCATGCCCTGAATTGTGTGTTTGTTTATCTCCCAGTAAGAGAAATCCTCCTCAGGAATTATATCAAGTTTTAACCTCATTATTAGAAATTGATACGAGTTTCATATAAATTTATCGATCAATTTTTTTCAGCAACTTTACTTTAAACACAGTTCCTCCGTCAGGAGAGTCCTCTATCCATACTTCTCCTCTGTGTAAATCCACTGCTTTTTTTACAATTGCAAGTCCAAGACCTGTACCTTTCGCTTTGAAATCCAATTTCTTAAACCTCTCAAATACTTCTTCTTTCATTTCATCAGGGATATTTTTACCATAATTTTTTACATTGATGACAATATGTCTCTTGTAATTTTCAGAATAAATCTCAATTTTGCTGTTTACATACGAAAATTTTATGGAGTTTTCTATCAAGTTCTGAAAGATATTCTCCAGGACACTGAAAGATTCAATATAGATATCTTCAACATTCAAAATTATTTCGATGTTCTTTTTATTCAAATCTTTTTCAAAACTGGTAATAAGAGTCTCTATTATTCTTTTTACGTTTCTCCTTTCCAGGTTTTCTTTGTATCCCACTTCCAATTTTGAGTATATACCTGCTTTATTCAGTATCTCATTAATTTTTTTTACATTTTCCTGTATAATATTAGAATATTTATCATTTTTTAACAGATCAGTATATCCCAGTATGACCTGGAGAGGTGTCTTTAAATCATGAGAGATCATGGAAATAAAGAATTCTTGCATTTTTTTCTCATTCTTGATCTTTTCAAAGAGTTGCGAGTTTTTTAAAGTTATAGCAATTTGATCTGTCAAATTTTCAAGAATCAAAATATCTTCAGAGGTGAAATAATCTACCTCATTACTCTGGAAGTCCAGAACACCCAATAAATTTCCTTCACTTAATACAGGTATCACAAGCTCAGATCTAGTCTCTTCAAAATATTTAAAATATCTGGGATCTTTTGAAACATCTTTAACATATAGAGTTTTTTTATTATGAGCTGCCCAGCCAACAAGGCCCCTCTCAAGTTTTGAAATGAGAGGTTTATCGATCTTTTTAAATTGAGTGGCGTAATGTTTGAAAGTAATATTTTCTCCATCAAAGATACCTAATCCAACAAAAGGAAGGTTATATGTTTCACTGATTAACTCTGGGATCCTATAAAAAAGATTCTCTAAATCCACGAGTTTAGACAGTTCTCTGCTTATATCATTAAGAGTTTTAAGTTTCTGAGCAAATTTCATCTCTTTTCTTATCATTTTTTCATTTTCTATTGCCAGAGAAGCCTGATCAGCAAAGATCTCAATACTCTTTAAACTTTCTTCTGTAGGTCTTTTCCCGGAAATCGGTTCATCTAAGGAGATTATTCCAATAATCTTTCCTTTAATCCTTAAAGGAACTATTAAAGCGTCAAGAGATTTCCACTCTCCAACAGAACTTCCAGGAAGCACTTTCTTTATCAGAGGGTTGTCTTCTTCAGGTATAAAATACGAATTGCTCATTCTATACTTTTCATTCAGTACAAGTGCCCTTTCTTCCCTGGACATTATTCTTCCTTTCAGAGCCTTTATTTCCTCTTCTTTAAGACCATAGAATGTGGAGTACCAGACATTATAATTTTTGTCCCAGAGTGTAAGAACAACTCTTTTATACTCAAAAAGAATCCCGACCGTAGATGTTATTTTATCCAAAATCTCCGGGAGGTCTTTCTTTTCAAGTATATCCCCAGAGATATCCAATATCGCTTTTGTTGCTCTCTCATGTCTTCGATTCATAATAACATCCCCGTCGCCTTTTTAAAAATAAATTAACTGGAAAGATAATAATAATTTTATTATCCAATCTGTTAATAAATAGAAATGAAAGAATCGGAAAGAATAAAAGACTCACGCAAATGGAGAGTTCTGATCTTCTCGAAAAAACCATTAAACTATATTTTATACCTTCTATTTAAATAAGTTTTCCAATGTCTGTGCAAAAGTGTTGAACATATTTGAGAAAAGCTTTTAAATGAATATTTCTGAAAATAAGAAGGTGATACAATGGATGAAGTTGAAAGGATAAAAAAGGAAAAACTGGAAAAGATGATGAAAAGGGTAAGAAATCCTGTAATAAAAAAACCCGTAGAAATTACAGAGAATACTTTCAATGATTTTATAACAAGAAAAAAATACGCAATAATAGACTGCTGGGCAGCATGGTGCATGCCGTGCAGAATAATAGCCCCTTCAATTGAAAAGATAGCTGAAGAGTATGGAGACAAAGTAGCTGTAGGAAAACTTGATGTGGATAAGAACAGAGGCATTGCATCAAAATTTGGGATCATGAGCATTCCCACAGTATTATTTTTCAGAGATGGACATTTGGTCGATAATATTATCGGTGCAGTTCCAAAACACGTTCTGGAAGAAAAATTAAAACAAGTGATGGGATGAGGTTCTTTTTAAGCGAGAATCTATGCTCAAAAATGCAACTGGATTCTTTAGATAAGGATGAACTTATTCGTTGTCTTTTAGGCTTAAATGAACTGGAAGGAAAGGTACTTCTTTTTCTTCTTAAAAATCCTAACTCAAAAGTTATAGAAATATCAGGATCCCTCGGTAAACACAGGACATCTATCCAGAAAACACTCAGCCAGCTCATTAACAGAGGAATGATAATGAGAAAAGCTGTTAACATGAGGAGAGGATACAATTTTGTATACTATTCGATATCGAAAGAAAAGATAAAGGAGAACTTATTAAAAGATGTAGAAACATGGTCAGAACTCGTTAAAGAGAGAATAATGGAGTGGTAATATGAGAAAAATAATTCTAATTTTGATCTTCAGTCTTTTGTTGGGATGTATAAGCGAGGAGAATAGTATCGAAACGCCTAAGGAAAAAACCTCAATTGCGTGGGTATACAATATAGAAGAAGCAGAAGGAATAGCAAAGGAGGAGAATAAACTTATTTTCATAGATTTCAATGCTGATAATTGTGGCTGGTGCAGGAAACTGGAAGAAATAACGTACAGAGAGGAAAATGTCATAAAACTTGTAAATGAGAATTTTGTGCCTGTATATTTCGATCTCGATATAGAAGCTAATAAAGAGATATATATACAGAAATATCATAAATACATTCAAGGATACCTCCCTACAATCCTGATCTTGGATAAGGAAGGAAAACCTTTATATAGGATAACGGGATACAAAACTGATGAACAACTTATTGAACTCTTGAATAAGGTATTGTTAGAAGTATAGCAATGAACAGAAATTCAAGGAGGCGATAAAATGAATAAAAAAATCTCTACATTCTTAGTGTTTTTAGTTTTTTTCTCAATGTTGGGGATCAGTGCAGACTCCAGTGTTACTATCCGTGCACCTGCTGTCAGTAAAACATCCACTGGGTATATCGGTGCAGTCTTATCCATTACCGTTTCCGCACTTCCTGGCGATGGACATATTTATGTGGACACATGGCCTTTAACAGAGTTGGATACACAGGCATCGGCGAGATTAGCTGTTGAGGTGGCAGGAAGAATGACAGGAAAAGATGTCACTAAATACAACTTTTATTATATAATAAGATCAGATTCGCCTGTGATAGGTGGACCATCTGCAGGAGGCGCAATGACTGTGGCTACCATAGCTGCACTTGAAGGCTGGGAATTGAATAATGATGTTATGATGACAGGAATGATAAACCCAGACGGCACAATAGGTCCAGTAGGGGGGATCATTGAAAAATTAGATGCTTCTGCTGAGCTCGGGATAAAGAAGTTTTTGGTCCCGTGGGGACAGACAATAATCACCACGCAGGAAACAATAAGAGAAGAAACTGGAGGAATGATCCAGATCATAACAAAACCTAAAAAGGTAAATGTTGTGGAATACGCCAAAGAAAAATACGATGTCGATGTTATTGAAGTAAAGGATATAAATGATGCCATATTCTATTTCACAGGAAAAAATTTTGCCGAAAGGGAAATAAAAGGTGAAATAGAGATAAAGACAGATTTTCTTTCAAAAAAAGCAAATGAAGCATTAGAAAGGAACGTAGAATATCACGATGCAATAAAGGAATATCTGGATTCATTGAATATCAGCAAATATGAAAAAAGATATCTCGAAAGGTATCTTGATACCGCTGAAGATTTTATAGATAATGCAAAGGATAATGTGAATAATGGAAAATATTACACTGCCCTGAGCATCCTCTTTAATTCGGAAATATATGTAGGTGTAGTTGATGAATATATCCACACAGATGATTTTGATACACGAATAGAAGAATTAGAAGGAAAGATAGAGAGTATTGATTCAGAATTGAAGGAAAAAAGAGAGGACATTAGAGGGATAATAGGTTTGGAATTTCTCTCAGCTGCTGAAAAGAGGATGAAAGAGGCTTATGATTATTTAAACGAAGCTAAAAATTATAATGACACTGCGAATGCAGCCCATTCGATAGCATACGCAGATAAAAGGGCTGATACAGTGAAACTATGGCTGGATTTGGCTGTAGAATATTCTGAAGGCGACAAGATATCACTGGATAACTTAAAAGCAGATGCATGGAAGAGGATAGAAGAAGCAAAGCTTGTTTATGTTTATGTGGAGAGTTTAGTTGGGGACGATCCTGTGTCAGATGCTCTTCAATCTTTAAATGCTGCTCAAAGTGAGTATGAGGCCGAGAGGTACACTTCTGCTCTTTTTTACGCTATAGAAAGCAATATCAGGTCAAGTATAACGATAGAATTAAGCATGAGCGGAAATGACCCCAGCATAATAGGTGAAAAGATACAGAGAGCTAAAGATGATGCCAAAATAGCTATCCAGTTGTCAAGAGAGGAAGGATACGAACCAATGCTTGCAGAATGCTATTACGAGTATGGTACAAACTTTGAAGAAAAAGAAGATGCGGCAAATGCTTTTAGAATGTATAAGTACTCAAAAGAAGTTGCACTTGCTTATAAGCATCTATCAACTAGTGAAGTACCAGTTTCTATTGTTACAGAGACGCCTATTCCCACTGCTGCAGAAATACCAAAAGAGGAAGGATCTAAGCTTATTCTGATCTTAGGATCGGGATTGATAGGTCTTTTTATAGGGATAATCATAAGCTCTGCTTTTAAACAGGGGAAATGATTTTTGAGGATTAACTTTTTATCTTTGAAAAGAATGTAGTATTGATGTTCAAGCTTCATACAGATTTAGCTCCTAAGGGCGATCAGGGACATGCTATAGAGAAATTATCCGAGGGATTGAGTAAATATAAATATCAAACACTTTTAGGAGTTACTGGCTCTGGAAAAACTTTTACAATTGCCAATGTCATCAATAAGGTAAATTTACCCACACTTGTGATATCTCCCAATAAAATTTTGGCTGCTCAGTTATATCTGGAATTTAAAGATCTATTTCCGGAAAATAGTGTGGAATACTTTGTTTCATTTTACGATTATTTCAGACCTGAGGCTTATATTCCTGAGAAAGATATTTTCTTGGAGAAAAAATTTGAATTGAACGAAGCTTTGGAACTGTTAAAAATAAAGGCTGTTGCATCTCTACAGGAAAGAAGAGATATTATAATTGTTGCAAGTGTTTCCTGCTTATACAACATAGGCAAACCCTCCAATTTTAAAGAGATGGGGATATACATAGAAAAGGGGGAAAACTATAACAGAAGAGAACTTTTAGAAAAGCTTGTGGAGATCCAGTATAATAGAAATGATTTTTCTCCCTTACCTGGAACTTTCAGAGCGAGAGGTGAGATCTTGGAGATATTTCCCGCTTATTCCGACAAAATTTATAGAATAGAGTTTTTTGATGACGAAGTAGAGAAGATCTCTCTCCTGGATCCTGTTACCAGAAGAGGATTTTCAAGAGACTTTGTCATGATATACCCCGCAAAACATTATATGGTAAGGAAAGAGAAGGTAAAAAAATCCGTACAGAAAATAAAAGAAGATTTAGATAGAAGACTAAAGGAGTTAAATAGACAGAATAAATTTGTTGAAGCTCAAAGGCTTAAAGAAAGAGTTAATTATGATATAGAGATGCTGAAAGCAACAGGATACTGCAGGGGGGTAGAAAATTACTCGATATACTTTGAAGATAGATCCCCGGGAGAAAAACCTTATAGCCTTCTAGATTATTTTCCAAAAGACTTTTTGATGGTTATAGATGAGTCCCACATAGCGATTCCGCAGATAAAGGGCATGTATAAAGCAGACAGAACTAGAAAAAGCATATTAGTTAGGTACGGTTTTAGATTATCAAGCTGTTTTGAAAACAGGCCTTTAAAATGGGAAGAATTCAAAGGATATATGAAAAAGGTTATCTTCATGTCTGCTACACCAGGAGAATATGAGTGTAAACTCTCGAGAATAGTGGAACAATTAGTGAGACCCACAGGGCTCCTGGAACCAAAAGTTTCAATAAAAAAGCCAGATATGGAAGATCTGGTTCAGAAGATAAAGGAAAAAGGAAGGAGTTTAGTAATAACTGTTACAAAAAGAGAAGCGGAAAAAATAGCAGATTATTTAAATGAAAATGACGTCAAAGCAGAGTACATGCATTCCGACATCAATACAGAAGAGAGGGTGGAGATAATAAGAAATCTGAGGTTTGGCAAAACAGAGTGTGTAGTTGGGATAAATCTACTCAGAGAGGGTTTAGATTTACCTGAAGTTCCCCTCGTAGCGATTCTTCATGCTGACAAAAAAGGATTTTTGAGAACGGATACGTCATTAATACAGATAATGGGGAGAGTTTCCAGAAATGTAGAAGGAGAGGTAGTTCTTTATGCTGATAAAACTACTGATGCGATGAAGAAAGCGATTAAAGAGATAGAGAGAAGAAGGAGAATACAGGAAGAGTTTAATATGGAACATGGGATAACCCCTGAGACAATAAAAAAGAAGGTTTATTCTGGTCTCGTAAAGAAGAAGATCAGTAAAAAAGAAGAAAAGATCCAAAAACTCAAAGAAGAATTAAAAAAAGCATTTGAAGATCTGGACTTTGTAAAAGCTGTCGAGATAAGAGAAAAGATCATCGATCTTGAAAGTTGATCTTTTGAAATATGATCATGCATTTATCTTTAAGTCTAACTTTGCTTAAGGTAGACTGTATAAATCATGAAAATACTTTAGACGCTGAAGAATGTTGTTGCAAACTGGAAAAAAAGGAGAGTGTTATGACAATGAAAAAGATGTATGAATCGACACGAGTTAGGAGTTTGTTAAAGAGCATTACTTTTCGAATATCGGCTACTGCACTAACAATGCTTTTAGTATTTGTATTTAGTAGAGAATTTTCTTTGACTTTTAAAATTGGTGCTGCTGACTTTATTTCCAAGATTGTCTTATACTATTTCCATGAAAGAGCTTGGAATATTATTAGGTGGGGTAAGTAATGTGAAAAATCAATGACCAATGCTTAAGTAATTGATATAGATGTTCCATTTACATCTTGATTACTTTTTAATTTTTTAGATGTGTTATACAAAATATTCGATATACATGATCTGCAAAAGATTTATATTTTTGAACTGGGAGTATCATCATGAATGAGATTAAAGACAAAATTCTTAAAGCGCTTTATCTTCTCGAAAATGAAAAAGAAAAATTCAGTGACGAAAAGTTTCTAAAATACTGTGAAACAGTGAAGACAAATATAATCAAGGCTTTTAAAGAGAGAAATTTAACTAAAGATGAAGCAAAACCTCTTTTAAACAGAGTGAATAAACTTTTAGATCTGTCAGAGAAAAAAACAATAACTTATGAAGAGGATACAAAAATCTGTCCAAATTGCAGCACCAAGAATAGAGCTAACGCAAATTTTTGCAGGAAATGCGGGCATAGTCTAAAATAGAGCATGAAGGGGATTGAAAATGGATAAAAATTATGATCAAATAATAATGCATCCAATTGGAGTAATCCATTCACCCTATAAAGAGAGTAAAGATATTCCTATCCAGGGGATTTTTAAAAGTAATGTGGAAGCCTGGGCGGAATTAAAGGATGAATATGTTAAAGGCTTAAAAGACCTAGATAAATTCAGCCATGCTATAATAATATACTATTTTCATAAGTCGCAGATAGAAAGAATAGAAGGAAAACCGTTTCTCGAACAGGATAAACACGGAATATTCGCCATAAGAAGCCCCAATCGCCCGAACCATATAGGTATTTCTATTGTAAAGATCAAAAGCATAAAGGGGAACAGAATGTACTTTACAGAGGTAGATGTTTTGGATGAAACACCTCTTCTCGATATAAAACCATATGTCAAATATTTCGATACACGGGAAAACGTCATTTCTGGATGGCTGGATAAGCACTTTAAAAATGGAGATACTCCAGATAAAACTATTATAAAATGATAGAATGTGGAAAAAAGAATGAGTGAAAATAAAACCAAAACCTGACTCAATTATCAAAATGATAGGTGTGACAACATTAATATCTCTAATTATTGTCGCCATTAATATAGCATGTAAATCGATTCCCAATTATGAAAGAATCCTGCATTTCTTTATACTCAATCAAGAGAGGCTCTGGTAAAAAACGTAATCTTCTTTTGCCGTTAATATCGTATCGGGTGAGTTTTCATGATCTATATGGTACTTTGAGAAATCCTTCTTTTCAATTGTCTGATCTACTCCTTCCAGATCAAAATAAGTTTAAATCTGTATACACCCGCCAGTACAATAAGAACTGCTTTTTTATCTGTTTCTATCTTCATCAGTTCATATTTAAGAAAATTATAAGTAAAAATACAACTATTTTCTTTATATGGCATCCACATACTGTTTTACCTTCTTTCTTATATCTTCTCCATATATCTCCACATCTCTTTCAAGTTTTTCTGAATCTATCTTAAAACGGGCATCAAAAACTCTATTCTGTATTCTGGCGGCATACTCTATCTCTTCCTTAAAATTTGCATAATTTCTTAAAAGAGACTTCATTGAGAATTTTGTAACTCCATCACTTCCTGATAATAGAAGGAGACCTATCATTGAGATCTTATCGATCCATATGCCTGTTATTATCTCTAACTTCGGAAACTCGATCCTCGTTTTAGCAACTATCTCGGAGTAATAAAGGGAAGAAGGCGATGGAAACTTCTCATAGATTGTATTCTTCTGAGGATTCAACGCATAGAATGTGACTCTATCTATCTTGTATTCTTTTATTATCGAAAAAAGATTCTCAAGTTTTTCTTTTTTCTCTCCCAATCCCAGTATTATCGTGAGAGCTGTTTTGAATCCGAGATCCTTTGCATCTTCAAGCATTTGAAGAACTCTGGAAAAAGGTTTGCTCGGGCAAACAATCTTATGAAGATCGAAATCAAATGTTTCCAGAGAGCCTGTAATACCTTCTATCTCATTCCCAAATATCTCCATATCCCTCTTATTCATTATCCCCGTATTCAGCCATACTTTTTGATATGTCTGCGATATTTTCTCTGCTATTTCTTTTATCTTCTGCAAAGAATAAACGCCGTATCCTCCAGAAAGGAACTCTATATTCCAGTTCAAGTTTTTGCAGATCAGGATCTCTGCAAGTAGAGACTCTATTGTCCTTTTAGCTTTTTTAGATGCACTCAGCGTGGACATATAGCAAAATTTGCAGTCTCTTTTTTCACAGTACCACGAAAGGAAAATGGCTCTCTCAACACTGATCTTTTTATGGTATTTTCTTGTGATTCTGTCAGCCTTTTTAATAAGATCGAGCATACTTCTCTTTGTCGGGAGGTTATAAAAGTTTATTGAAAACCAAAAACTATATAAGTAAGAAATTCTTACTATTAATATGGTGATTGTCAAGATAAGTACAAAGGGGCAGATAGTCCTCCCCAAAAAAATAAGAGAGGATCTGGATATAAAAGATGACACTTACCTAGTGGTAGAGAGAATAGGAAATAATATTTTGATAAAAAAAGCAGAAGCAAGATTTGATGAAATCACAAAGATGTTTTCAGAGGCAGTAAAAAAGAAAGGCATAACAAAAGAGGAACTCTTACAATATCTTAAGGAGAACAAGAATGAGGATCTTCATTGATGCAAACATCCTTATCTCTGGGATTGTTTTCGAAGGGAATGAAAGAGAATTCTTAAAAAAAAGTATCTCCAAAGAGATTCAACTCGTTTCTTCAGAAGATGCGATTAACGAGGTATCAAAAATAATTGAAATGAAATTTCCAGAATTTATTAATCTTTATTATGAACTTCTAACGATACTGGACATAGAAATAATATCGAGAAAAAAATACAAGAACAGAATAAAAGACTATACCATGATCAGAGATAAAAACGACAGACATATTCTAGCTTCTGCTGCTGAAGGCAAATGCGGTTATATAGCAACAGGGGATAAAGATTTATTGGTGTTAATTGAATATGAAAATATCAAGATAGTAAATGTAAGAAGTCTCATGAAGAGTTTAAATATTTAAAAAGAGAATTGTTTCGAGATACTGGAAATGACTAAGATCAATAAAAAGATAATTCCAATGATGGAAGCGAACTTGATTTCTCTCGTGAGTTTCATTGAAGAGGCAGAAGAAGAAAACAAGGTGCTTTAAAAAGATCAGTTTATTAAGAAAGCAGGATAGAATAAACTTTTATACTCCACTATCAAAAATGACACCATGGAAAAGGAAATAATAGTGGCAATTTTGTTTGTATGTATTGGAGTGTACATGAGTATAACGAGAACAAAAGCTCTACTTGGATATTTAATCGCTATGATAGGATTTTTTATATTTGTAGAGGGGCTTAGCAAGCGCGAAAGAAGAAAAGCGGATACTTATGATGAAGAGAAGATTATAAAGGAATATCAAAAGATAGATTAAAAAGAGAGTGTAAAAAATATTCAGCTCCCTATGTATGCCTCCAAGAGATATGAATTATTATACGATCTGTAACATTTAAATTCAGTGAAAGATAGAATTATTATGAAAACAATAACTGAATCGAAAAATTTTCTATACCTCTTGACCGTATGCGTAGTTGTCTCTTTGATTTTGAATGTATCCTTGATTTATACACTCTGCTCTACAAAGGGAAAAGTTTCTTCGGGAGTAGAAGAACTTTCTGACGAATTGGAATGTCTCAGAGATGAAAAGATATCTTTCGCTATTCCCATAGATACGACTGTTACAATGCCAATTAAAGAAACTGTGGTCGTAGATATACCATATTACGGAAAACTTGCAGTGCCTTTCGAAGCGAATCTGAATGTTCCTATAAAAACGGAAGTAAAGATAGATAAAACGCTGGAGGAGATCGGATTGGGCGATCTCATAGATAGAGTCATCGAATTGATCCAGAAATACGGTAAATTGTAACGTCT
>QMUN01000006.1 GCA_003660605.1 Thermococci archaeon | reverse complement strand
CCCCTAATGTAATGATCTATTTAACCTTTTCTATAATTTTGATTTCACAATAGTAAACTCGCCCCCTTTCACTCACACGCTTGTACAACCATACATTTTTAAAGAGAAATATTTTCAATAAACTATGGACAGGAAGTTTTCAAAGTATCATGAGGATATCCTGAATGGTGATATAACAAAAACATTGTTTCTTTTAGGTTGGCCTCTGATGATCGGAGGAGTTATACAGACTGTTTATAATTTGATAGATACTTATTGGTTAGGCAAACTTGGAAAGGAAGCGGTCACAGCTCCTCTGAATACATGGCCATTTGTATTTTTAATGATCTCCTTTGCTATGGGTGCAGCAATTGCAGGGATAGCTCTTGTAGCTCAGTATATAGGTGCCAAGGAGAAGGAGAAAGCAAATGAAGCTGCCACACAGGTATTTGTTTTTATGTTTTTGCTGGCTCTGGCCATAGGGATAACTGGATTTTTAGCTTCACCGATAGTACTGAAGTTGATGAGTGTTCCCGATGAGATATTTAACATCGTTTTATCGTATATGAAGATAATATTCATAGGGATGCCCTTCATGTTCTCAGGTTTAGCCTTTGATTTTCTTTTGAGAGGCTACGGAGATATGAAGACTCCTGTGATTCTGGGATCAATATCTGTAGGGCTGAATACTATCTTAGATCCTCTTATGATATTTGGAATCGGATTTTTTCCGAGAATGGAAGTCTCCGGTGCAGCTCTTGCAACTATAATTTCTCGAGCATTTGTAAGTGTAATAGCAATATATCTCCTTTTTTATGGAAAAGTTGGGATACAGATGAGAAAGAAATATCTGAAACCTAAAAAGGAGTTCATGAAAAAGATAATAACAATAGGCATACCTTCATCCATTGGCCAGAGCGGAGTAGCCTTTGGATTTGTGATTTTGATGAAGTTTGTGAATAAGATCGGTGTTCTGGCAATAGGGGCTTATGGAATAGGAAACAGGCTTACAAATATCCTTTTCATGGTAACAGGGGGAATTACGGGAGCATCCACAACAATGATAGGCCAGAATTTGGGAGCAGATCAGGAAAAAAGAGCAGAAAATGTAGCTTTAAAAACTATGAAGATAGTATTCCTTATTCTCATGATCGGTGCGATCGGAATGTATATATTCAGAGAGGATATGTACAGAGTTTTCATAGATGATATGGGAGTAATAAACGAAGGTGCAAACTTTATAAAACTCTTCGTATTCTCTCTACCATTCTTTGCTGTCTTTCAAACTGTTTCAGCTACATTTCAGGGAGCTGGACAGACAAAACAGCAGATGATATTTGGGCTTATAAGGCTCTGGGGACTGAGGATTCCTTTATGCTATATTCTCGCGTTTACTTTAAGTTATGCTGCTACCGGAATCTGGATAGGGATGGCTTTGAGCAATATTTTGGGAAGTTTTGTTGCTTTTTTATGGTTTTTAAAAGGAAGCTGGAAAAAGAAAGTTATATAATCCCTTTATCTGTTAATAAAAACTCGCAGGAATCTCCTTCCTTTTTGTATTTATGTTTAATAATTGTTGCTTTTCGATGCCCTGTCTTTTCTGGAACTTTTTCGAGCTTGATTATTATTTTGGACCAGTATCGTAAAACACTTCCGCCCAAAGGTGTTACGCCATTGTCAAAATCCTCATATATCTGATTCGTGATCACCACGGGAATATTGTAATTTCTCGCTATCTTTGATAGATTCAATAGTTGCTTGCCGAGAAGCCTGTTTAAATCTCGTTTCTCATCGTAAGTGCCTCCTTTTAATCTGTAAAGCGATACCATGGAGTCCACGGCTATAAATCCTATCTCATCATTCATTTTTTCTTCGAGTTTTTCCAGAACTTCACACTGCTCCTCGAAAGAGTAGGGCTCGAAAACTAGAATTTTTTTTAAATCCATTTCTGGATTCATCTGGAGCAATCTTTCAGGCGAGAAACTTCCTTCAGTATCTATGTATATTGATTTCTTTCCGAGTTTAAAACTCTGTGAGCATAACTGAAGACATATAGTGGTCTTACCCGTAGCGAAATCTCCATATACCTGTGTGATAGTTTTTTCTGCAAAACCATCCGATAATTTATCCAAACAGCATCCTATCTTCACAATGCTTTTATTGTCATTTTCCTATAAATAACTGATGATTGAAGAAGAAATGGAAAACATAATATCTGAACTTAAAAAACTCTATCAAAAAAGAAAAGATTTTGACGTTCTTTATATAGAAAAAGAAGAAAAGGGAGAAATTGCAGCTGTGGACGGAGGATCTTCTATCTTATGGAGCAACGGAGTAAAAAACATTGGCATCTTGAGATACGGTTTTGTAATTTATGATAATTACAAAATAAAAGATTATTTTGTAGAAAATAAAGCAGTTCTCACAGAAAATATAGACTCCTTAAGAATAAAATACGAGATGGAGATGGTGAAAAAAGCTTCTGAAAGATGCGATCTCGTTCTGTATGATGGTGCGCTGATAACTCCCTATAAAGAGATAAAAGAAAATATAAAGAGTCTTGAAAGTTCTATAGTAGGAATAAGCAAAAAAACACAGGTAAATCTTCTGGAAACCGGCATTCCAGATACCATGGTAATAAAAAATACTGGAAAATGGTACTATAAAGTGGATATAGGATTGAAAAAATATGAGAAGATGGTAATGGGTGATGTCTATATAGCAAGACTTCACGAGAAAGGAAGAAACTTCAGGGTAGATATCGTGAACGGAGATGAAAAAGTTTTTCCAAAGCTAGCTTATTTCTCAAAAAATCCCCTCTGTTTTGGATACCCATATCCCCTATTAGAAGCTCACAGACTTGTATGCATGGATGATAAAAAAGAAGCTTTCAAGAACGTTTTAAGAAAGATAATGTTTGAAAAGGATCTTAGAGACGAATATTTTGATGGAATTATACAGGAAGACAGGATCTCGGGAGATTTTCATACACAGATTGACAAAATAGTATAATCATCCAAACATGGCACCATAATCCTTCTTCTTTTCCTGCATGGTGGGTAACGGTACCGGGGGGATAATATTGATCTCTTTTGCCAGAATTACACTTTCTATCAAACATTTTTGTACAATTGGCATCTGAATTTTCTGCATTCTTTTTTCATTCTTCTTTTCTTTCCACGATTCTAAAATAATATCAGAATCCTCTCCTGAATATATTAGACTCCCTTCTATCTTTATATTCGCCAGATTTGGGTTGTACTCTACAGTAAAAACAAACTCTACTTTTATATCTTCATTAGATTTAGTTATATTTGTTATCATACTCTTATTGGATATTCTCATATTTGGTAAAGAATACTCATTAACAAATTTCCTTGCTTCTACACTTTTTATATCAAAGTTCTTTATCATTCTTTCACCAGTAAAACTACTCTACTATCTTCAGAGGAGTCTTTTATTTTATAGTTTGTCATTGCTTCTAACTGTTGCGCGAAGCTCATGATCTCTGAAAATGACGGCATGTTTTCTATATTAAGTCTCAATCTTGAAAATCCAACATACATGTAAGCTTTGGCTTCTATGTACTCTGGTGACGCTTTTTCTATCAATTTTGCATATTCTTCAGGGTTTTTCAGATTATAACCCTTTACCAGAGTAAGCCTCGTTACCTTTCTTGTATTCAGAGAAGGAAAAAGCTCAAGTGTTTCCATGATCCTTTCCCAGCCGTCAGGTATCTGCGGGATACACAATTTTTTATAAATCTCTTTATTTGGAGCGGGGATTGTGACATAGAGATTCCATGGCAAACTTATATTCTCAAGAACCTTCGGATTCGTACCGTTGGTAACAAGAAAGGTTGTAAAGTTCCTTTTTTTATATTCGTCGATCAGATCGCTTAACAATGGATACATTGTCGGCTCTCCTGCCAGTGATATTGCAACGTTGTTAGGCACAATAGCTTCTTTTAACTTTTCTTTATCTACCCTGTCAAGAACACCCCAGTATCCAGAGAGAAGTTCCTTCTGAGCTTCTATGCTTTTTTCGACTATAAATTCTGGAGGATCTGGATTTTCTATTGTAGAAAAAGTATACTGCGTGGGTCTCCAGCAGAATAAACATTTGTGAGTACAACTTATTACAGAAGGAGTCATCTGGAGACATCTGTGACTCTTTATTCCATAGAACTTCTGTTTATAACAAACTCTATTCTCCATCAGGCTTTTTTTCAGCCAGTGGCATAACTTTACCGCAGAGTGTTCCCCCACTATTTTATACCTCTGTTTTCTCAATAAGTTTCTAATCTCCTGATCCATTTTTATCAAGCCTCTTCCTTACCAATACAACACAGGTCTTCAAAGCTTTTTCTATATCCTCAAGACCCTCGGCACCTGCTGCAGCTTTATGACCTCCACCATCTCCATTTTCTAATTTCTGCATGATCTCTGCCAGGTTTATTCCCCTTTCTATAACAGTATTTTTTGCTCTTGAGCTTATCCTGTCTTTACTTGCCACGAATGCTATATCTGCTCCCATTTCGAGAAGCGATTTTGCAACTATAGCCTCGTATGCACCTATCCTCGTAGTTGCTATTATCATGTCATCTATAGGATATATCTTCATTCTTTTAAAAGCCTTTAAAACAGCGATCTTTTTTGATCTGTTCATATCCTCTTTCAGCATGGAAAGGACTTCCTGAAGATCTATCCCCTTTTTTAGGATATCAAGAACTGTCTCAAAAGTATGAACATCAGCATACTTAAAATGACCCGTGTCTGCAATTATGCCTGCCAGTATGGCTTTAAGATAGTTTCCATTATTTGAAGGGAAGAATTTATAGATTATCTCAGAGTTGGATGACAAATTTTCATTGTAATACAAATATTTTTCCATGCGTACATTTTTCTCATGATGATCAATAACTACAACATTTTCAGCTTTTTTTGTAGCTTTTTCAAAAATACCGAGTTTTTTTATCGAAGATGTATCCAGAATAATTATATTTCTAAACTCATCTGTATAATGGTAATAATCTATCCTCTCTTTCAGATTATCCAGAATTATTTTTGCCTGTTTGTTTAAAGATTCGCACCCTATCCTGACCTTCTTATTTTTTTCTTCGAGATAATATTTCAGTGCTAACGCACTTCCCACTGCATCTACGTCCGCATTTTTATGAGTCAATATGAGAAAATTATCCTCTTTATCAAAAACAGATTTTATTTTATCTATTACACATTTTTTTCTAAAAAATTTAAGATTCACTCTGCTCACTCAAAAATCAGGTTTTTCCTGCCAAAAGACTCTGGAGTTTACTCTGCAGTTCTTTTAGTTTTTCACCCGTTCTCTTTTCCTGTCTCTCAAGAGACTGTTTTCTCACGCTTATATCTTCTTTTCTTGACTTCAGTTCTTCTATAACCTTTACTCTTTCTGCTTTTATCATTACACTTCCTACATTCTTGTAAACCTTTTCTTCATTGCTTTTCTCCAACTCTGCTAATGCAAGATCTATCTCTCTTTCCTCCAAAGCTATTCTTTGAGTTTGAGAGACGATCATCTCGTACTGCTGTTGCAACTGCTGGAACTGCTGAATCTGGTGTTGCACATTTGGGGGTATTTCTTTACTCATTTTATCACCTTGATCGCCTGCACTGGACATATCTGAGCACATACTCCGCATCCCGTGCAGAATTTTTCATCAATATATACTCTATCGCCATCCTTAACAATAGCTGGACATCCTAACTTGTTCACACATGTGAAACATTTTATACATTTCTCTTCATCTATATAATAGGGTTTTGCTTTGGTCTTCTTTAAAAGAACACACTCTCTTCTCGCAACTACCATGGATACGCCTCTATGATTTACCGCCTCTTTTAATGCTTTTATTGTCTCATCCAAGTTATATGGATCGACTACTTTGGTAAATACGCCCATACTTTCAGCTATTTTTTCAGGATATAACATCACAGTATCTTTACCTGTGGCAGTTTTCCCTGTGCCAGGGTGAGGCTGGTGTCCCGTCATTGCCGTAGTTCTATTATCAAGGAGGAATATGGTGAAATCATCTTTGTTGTAGACACCGTTTACCATGGCAGGTATTCCAGTATGGAAAAATGTTGAATCTCCTATAGTTGCTATTATCTTTTTATCTTTCAAAGCTTTGGAAAGTCCGCATGAGACACCTATACTTCCCCCCATGCAGACACACGTATCCACTGCCGATAGAGGCGGTAATGCAGCAAGGGTATAACATCCTATATCACTTGGGTATATACCCTCAGGTACAGCTTTTTTCAATGCATAGTAAGATGCTCTATGTGGACATCCGGGACACAATACGGGAGGCCTGGGCACCATATAACTACTCACATCTACATCGTTTATCTTCACATCCTTTCCCAGAAGTTTTCCTATTGCTCCTGCAAACTGCATCGTTGAGTATTCATAGTAACGGGGAAGGATATCTTTGCCATGGATTTTTATATCCAATTTTTCTTCCTGGGCGATATTTTTTGCTTCTGTCTCTACAATGGGTTCCATCTCTTCAACGACAATGATTTTTTTATGTTTTTTCATAAAATCTAATATTGTTTTTCTTGGAATCGGATGCATTGTTCCCAGTTTCAATACCTCAGCTCTTATATCTAAATAATTTAAAGCTTCTTTTACATAATTGTATGACACTCCTGATGCAATTATGCCAATTTCTCCGCTGCCTTCTATCCAGTTGAACTCTGAATCCTCAAAATACTTCTCAACTTCTTCTATCTTTTTCAGAAGCTCTACATGTAATATCCTCGCATTTGCTGGAAGAGTTACCTTTCTCTTAGGATTCTTTTCCCATTTAGTTTTGTTCTTTTCTTTTATATCTTTTAAAACAACATCTCCCCGTGAATGAGAGACCCTTGTAGTAGGTCTTAAAATGACAGGCAGTTTAAACTTTTCCGATATATCAAAGGCTTTTATAGTCATATCCTTGGCTTCCTGTGGAGAAGCAGGCTCCAGACATGGTATGTTTGCCAATTTCGCATAATAACGATTATCCTGCTCGTTCTGTGAAGAATGCATTGAAGGATCATCTGCAGAGACAAGAACAAAGCCTCCTTCTGTTCCAGCATATGCTAACGTCATTAAAGGGTCTGCAGCTACGTTAACACCTACGTGTTTCATAGTTACCATAGCTCTGAGATTTGACCATGATGCACCTATAGCCACTTCAAAAGCCACCTTTTCATTTGTCGAATACTCCATATAAATCCCATATTTATCTGCGATTTTTGCAATCGTTGCTGGAATTTCGGAAGAGGGAGTTCCTGGATAAGCACTGACAAAAGAAACCCCTGCCTCAACAGCTCCCCGTGCTATTGCTTCATTGCCCATTAACAATTCCTTTTTCATAATATCCCCTAATATCCTATTTTATGCAGTAATTCTTTTCTTTCTTTTCTTTCCTGCTCATTTTCTATCTTACTTGCTGCTGTACCATCTACAATACCGATAATAGAGTTTCCAAGCTCAGTTTTGCCGATAAACACCTGTAAAGGATTCTCTGAGGCACCATAAACAGAACATACGGCAGGATACTCTTTTACAGTATTTAACACATTTATTGGAAAAGCATTTTTAATCATGATTACAAAAACATGACCTGCTCCAATCTTTAAACAGTTCTTGGCAGCCATTTTTTTCAATTTCTCATCATTTCCCTCACATCTCGTGAGTTTTGGTTTTGCTTCATTCATCGCCATTCCAAACTTTATTCCCGGTACAGATGTTTTAAGTTTTGTTGACAGATCATCTACAGTAAATATCGAGAAATTTCCCTGACCTATAATGCATTCAACTCCTTCTTCTTTTTCTATATCGATGACATCTATCTCCATGTAATCACCAAATACTCTTAAGACGTTTTATTTTTATATCTTGTGATTCTATATAACGTCTCGATGCACTCTTTTTCGCTGACGAAACACGGTATATTTTTGTTCTCAAGCTCCTCTCTGATCTTCTCTTTGATACGTGTATCTCCTTCTATACAGCATAATGTCGGTTTTTTAACATCCAGATCTGGAATTTTAAAACCATATATTGCGGGAAATGCGAGTATTATGATGTCTACATTCTTATCTTCCTGCAGAGCTCTATATACCATTTCATAAGCTTTTTCTTTATATTTCTCAAATATTGGCCATATATCTACTGGATTCCTTATTTTATGCCATTTTGGCGTTATCTCCATGATCCTTTCTTTCGCTTTCTGAGAAAGCTCTGGAAGTTCAAAACCATATCTGACAGCAAAATCTGATGCTATTACACACCCCGCCCCCGTATAATGAACCATTCCCAGTCTTTTTCCTTCTGGAATACCTAAAAAGGAGATAGTTTTTGTAGTATCTACAAGTTCCTGAAGCGTTTCTACCTTTATAAGATTCATCTGTTTTGCAAATCCTTCAAAGATTTTATAGTTTCCTGTTAAAGAAGAAGTATGAGACATTGCAGCCTTTTTCCCTGCATCTGTCATTCCAGATTTTAATATAACCACAGGCTTTTTCTTTTCTTTTTTCAAAAATTCGAACATTTTTCTGCCTTTTATCCCTTCTAAATACATCCCTATGACCCTGGTCTTTTTATCTTCGAAGAAATATTTTAAAAACTCGATTTCGTCAATGTCTATCTTATTTCCAAAACATGCTACCTTGTTGATCCCATAATTACTGGATATGCATCTCAAAAGAATAACTCCCAAAACGATACCTGACTGAGATATAAAACTGATATCTCCCTTTTTCAGCTCTTTTAGCTCTGCGAATGTAGTTGCTAAATTATTTTCGGTATTTAAAATTCCGACAGTATTCGGTCCTAAAACTCTTATTCCAGTTTCTTTTATGACTTTTTTTAGCTCATTCTCTCTCTTTTTACCCTCTTCGCTTCCTTCAGAAAAACCAGCCGTTATTATGATCGCAGTTTTTGCATGATCTTTTAAACTTTTAACTATCCCAACTACTGTCTCTGGAGGGGTAACGATTACAGCAAGATCAACACTGAGTTCTTCAATCTTTTTGCATTTTATATTGTAAACAGTTTCATACTTTGGATTTACTGGATAAACTTTTCCATTATACCCTAAGGTAAGAAGGTTTTTCATTACTGCATTTCCTTCTTTACCTTCTTTCTCCGAAGCTCCTATAACAGCTATGCTCTCTGGATAGAATAAAGTACTCAGCATAAATCTACGATAGTTATTGTTGTTTTTATATCTTCACGTTCTCAAAAACAATACTTTCTCCTCTGGAAATTTTTTGGTGAGCATGTATTTCTCAAGGTTGTCAACTACAACTATTGGCTCCATGTCTTCAAGTTTCTTTTCGGCTGCTTCCAGTTTGTAATTTTTTTCGGCGTACAATGTCAGTAAACGATCATTTTCTTTGACAGTTTCTCCGAGCTTTTTATGGATTATGATACCCGCTTTTTTATCCTTTGGGCATCCTAACGTGTTTGCCAGTTTTGCAAGCTGGGCATTGCTTACCCTTATGACTTTCCCGTGCCTCTTTGAGTGTATTGTAAGTGTTTTTCCACCTATTTCTATATCTCCCGGTGTTATTTTTGGATCTCCACCCTGTTCTTCTATTATCTCTCTTAATTTATCTTCTGATTTGTTTTTTAGGAGTTTAAATGCTAAATCTTTTCCGTTATCAGATTTTTTTGTTATTTCTAACAGTATTCCTGCTAATGATGTAACTTTATCCACAAGATCATAAGAAAAATTGCCCATTATCGTATTTAACGCTTCCCTGGCCTCTAAGGCAGGTCCTATCGTATGACCTATGGGCTGTTCACCAAATGTAACTCCACACTCTATGATCATATCCAAGTCTTTTCCGATACTTATAAAATCGTCTGCTAATTTTTTAGCCTCTGAAAAAGTTTGTATTTTTGCACCCACGCCAGCAGGTATATCTATGACTACATGAGTAGCATTTACCGCTTTTTTCTTGCTTAAAATCGAGGGCATGAGCATGGGATCTAAATGTAAAGGGTGTTCTATCTGTATAAAAAGATCGTCTGCAGGCGCTAAGTCTAACGCCCCTCCCCAGACCATGCAGCCATTAGTTTTTTCCACCACTTTCTCTATCTCTTCTTTTTCTAACTCTACATTTGTAAGTATCTCTACTCTGTCCGCAGTTCCCGCAGGAGATGTTATTGCTCTTGAGGATGTCTTTGGAATAGTAAGCCCTGAAGAAGCAATCACAGGAACTAAAAGCATCGTAGTTTTATCTCCTGGAACTCCTCCAATACTGTGTTTATCTGCAATTATGTCTCTTTTTATATCCAATCTGTTACCCGTTTCCGTCATAGCTTTTATTAATCCCTCTATTTCTTTTTTGGATAAACCTCTTATATATAAAGCTGTAATAAATGCAGCTAACTCCAGGTCATTCAAGTTTCTCTCTACAACATCCCCTACGATCTCTTTAAGTTCTTCTTCCTCTAATTCCCTGCCGTCTATCTTATTTCTTATATGCTCCTTAGATTTAAAAGTCATAATTGGCTTTATATCTATCTCCTGATTATCTTTTAAGTCTAAAATCTCTCTGATCTCTTCATATACGATAGCTTCTCTCCTCTTTACAAATTTAGAGCTGGTATTTATTATAGCTGTCAGTTCATCATTTATACAAACTCTATCCAGAGGATGAAGCCCTAATTCCAAAGCATCCAATTCATTCAGAATAATGATAGTTTTGCCAGCAGCGTCCAGATCCAAAGGTCTTACTTTAAGTCTCATGAAAAAACTTTCTCTATTCCATTTTTATATCTTCCCCAAAAAATCTCTTAAGAAACTATACTAATCTCAGTAGTAAACGTTTTTTTAGTTCTACACAATGTAATCGAAAACTTTAAATAGATTTATGTCAATCACTTATGAATAGTAAAAGGAGGTAGAAAAAATGAAAAAAGAATGGAAATGGATGGGCCTTTTAATAGTGGCCGTAATGGTAGCTTCAACTTTGAGTGGATGTATAAGTGAAAAAGAAGAAACACCTGCACCCACTGAAGCACCGAGCAAATATGGCGGAACATTAGTTTTTGGTTCCAGCGGAGATGCTGTAAGACTTGATCCAGCAGATGTTACAGACGGTGAGTCTATTCAGAGAATGGACAACATACACGAGGGTCTTGTGCAGTATGATGGCGGGACAACGAATATAAAACCGTGTCTTGCTACAGACTGGACTATTTCAGATGACAAGAAAACGATTACATTCAATCTTAGAAAAGGTGTTAAATTCCACCATGGATATGGTGAAATGACAGCAGATGATGTCGTATTCTCATTTGCAAGACAGTACGACGAAAATAACTGGTATCACGATTACGGAGAATGGGCATACTGGGGCTGGATGTTTACCGATATAGAGTACGTAGAAAAGATAGATGACTACAAAGTTGCTATCCACATGAAGAATCCCAATTCTTCAATGATGACAAGTCTTGCCATGTTTACTGTCTGTATTGTCAGCGAGAAAGCTGCCAAAGACTACGGGGAAGATTACTTCAAGAACCCTGTTGGTACAGGACCGTTTGAGTTTGTAGAATGGGTAAAAGACGACCACATAACTCTCAGAGCATTCGAAGATTACTGGGGCGGAAGACCTTACTTGGACGAGTTGATATTTAAAGTCATAACAGATCCTTCAGCAAGACTTATGGCACTGCAGACAGGAGAAATCCAGGGGATGGAGCACGTCGATCCAACGCAGCTCGCTATTATAGAAGCAGATCCCAATCTACAATTAATTTCGCAGGCGGGAATGAACGTTGGATACGTGGCACTGAACTGTGGGGAAGGTTACGTAGATCAGAATGGAAATGGAAAATGGGACGAAGGAGAAGAAGTTGATGTACCTGGAGCTTTTGAGCCGTTTAAAGACGTTCGTGTAAGACAGGCTATAGCTTACGCAATTAATAAAGAATCAATCGTAAGGAACTTGTACAAGGGAGCAGCCAGTGTTGCAACGCAGGGACAGCCACCTTCATTGTTCGGATGGAATCCCGATATAGAGGGATACCCATACAATCCTGAGAAGGCAAAACAGCTCTTAGCAGATGCTGGATATCCAGATGGATTCAAAGTAACAATGTGGTACATGCCTGTTTCAAGACCGTACTTTCCTACGCCTACCGAGATAGCCGAGGCAATACAGAGTGACCTTGCTGCTGTAGGAATTGAGGTCGAACTTTTCACAGAGGACTGGGGTACGTATCTACAGGACACTGAAGCTGGAAAGCATCAGATGTGCATGCTCGGATGGTCAGGTGACAACGGTGATCCTGATAACTTCCTGAATGTCCTTTATGGAGAGGATAAAGCTACTGTGGGAAGTGCTGGAAACGTCGCATTCAAGAGAAATGAAAAAGTCCAGGACCTCTTAGATGCAGCGCTTTTGACGTTCGACCAGGATGAACGAGCTGCGTATTACAAAGAAGCAAATAAACTTCTTGTAGATCAGTGTT
>QMUN01000005.1 GCA_003660605.1 Thermococci archaeon | reverse complement strand
TAGAAGTATTCCTCCAAATAAATCTACAAGATAATGTTCTCCCAGATATACAACTACAAAACTCATGATGAGAGTATTCATGATATACAATGCCTCAATTTTCTTGAAATTCTCTTTTCTGCATATTAAAAAACCCAAAAAAGAAGCCATTATATGACCGCTTGGAAATGCAGAATATTTTGCTGTAATAATATAATCAGATACATGAAAAAGATTTAATCTTATAGGTACTGCTGCTCCAGTCCTTACGGGAGGAGCTAAAGGAAATATTAGATAAATTGTTGAGTCGACAATAAAACAGATCGATGCTGCAAGAAAATACACCCACGACTTTTCAGTGAAGAATATGACGCACGCCAATCCTCCCAGAACTAATAACTGGACAAAAAAATAGTAATAAGATGCAAAATATGCCATGGCTCCTTTAGTACCGAAAATATTCTGGAGACTGTTTGTGACAGTTGCAGGAAGTGTATACGGTATTATACTTTGTTCCGTTCCTACAAAACCGAAGAGTTCATAGAGTACAGGAATAAAAAATGTGAATGTACCGAGAATTATGTTTTTTCTACCCCCTACAAAATTTAAATATGCTTTTTTTATACCACTCCCAGTACCCATGCAGAAACCTCAAATGAAGTCAAAGACTCTTTAGATAGTCTTCGTACTTTTTTTTATCCATCAGATCTTTTATCTCTTCCTTGTTTGAAAGTTCTATCTTTACTATCCATGCATCATAAGGTGCTTCATTTACCTTTTCAGGTTTATCCCCCAGTTCTGTGTTTATATCAATGATCTTTCCAGATACGGGAGAATATACCTCAGAAACTGCCTTTACGGACTCTATTTCACATATCTCCTCACTTTTTTTAATTTCCTTCCCCTTTTCTGGAAGATCTATATAAGCTATATCTCCCAGCTCTTCCTGCGCATAATCGGTAATCCCGACTATCCCAGTATTTCCTTCTACCTTCAGCCATTCATGCTTTTTCGTATAGTAAAGTCCTTCTTTAACTATCATTAAATCACCTCTCTAAATGCTCCATATTTTTTGGGATCGTAAAAAGGAGGTTTCACGATCTTTCCTTCTTTCTTTTTTCCTCTTATCTCTATATAAATTTTATCTCCAATATTTAAATTGGCATCCACAAAACATAATCCTATACCGTCGCCACTCATAGAGAGTGTTCCACTTGTTACCTCCCCAATTATTTTTTCGTTGACAAAGATCTTGCATCCCTCTCTCGGTATTCCCTTTTCTTTAAGTCTAAAATGCATTATCTTTTTTTGAAGTTTCTGATTTTTTAGAGCTTTTTTCCCTATAAAATCCTTGTCAAAAGATAAAGCAAAGTCCAGGCCGGCTTCTAACGGTGTTATGCTGTCTATATCTGTACTCAGTAACTGTTTTTCCTTCGTGTCTTCTCCGTATAGGGTATATCCTGCCTCTATTCTCAGGGTGTCTCTTGCTCCAAGACCGCACGGCTTTATTCCATACTTTTTACCCTTTTCTAATATTTCTTTCCATAAATCCATACAATATTTTAAATCGGCTTCAAAGAAAAGTTCGAATCCGTTTTCACCTGTGTATCCTGATTTGGAGACAATTATATCTACACCTCTGTAATTTATTTTTTTTGCCTGGAACCACCACATTTCCTTTATATCTATATCAAATAATTCTTTACATAAAGATTCTGCCTTAGGTCCCTGAATGGAATATAACTGCATATCATAACTCTTATTTATAATATTCACGTCATAAAATCTGGAAAATAATGAGAACCATTCATATATCTTAGCTACCGCCACAGCGTCATATACAACCATATATTTATCTCCCAGATTGTACACGAGGCATTCATCTTTTATCGCTCCCCTTTCATTGAGTATTAACGAGTAAGTTGCAGAGATCGGTGGAGGCTTTGAGATATCGTTTGTAGTTAGATACTGAAGAAACTCAAGCGCATCTCTGCCTTCAACTATTATCTCCCCCATGTGAGAAACATCGAATAAGCCTACATTGTTCCTTACAGTTAAATGTTCATCTTTAATACCCGAATACCAGATAGGCATCTCAAATCCAGCGTAATCAGCCATTTTTTTTGCATTTTCCTCATGCCAGTCATGAATTTTAAGTCTCATATGATCACCTGAGATTTTTTATTACCAAAAACAATATAAATCTTTTCGTATTCTAAAAATTATGAATTTTTTACAGGCATTGATTCTCGGAATCATTCAGGGAGTTACGGAGTGGCTGCCAGTGAGCAGTTCAGCGCAGATTACGATTTTAGGTACAGTTTTCAGGATGAGTTACCAGGAAGCCTTTTCATTCGGGATTTTTTTGCACCTTGGAACTTTATCGGCTGTATTATTCAAGTTCAGAGATGTGAAACTTTATCTGAATAAGTTTATAATCGTGGCTACTATTTTTACGGGAGTTATTGGAGTACCTCTATATATTTTCATAAGCTATTCAGGAGAGTTCATCAGCATAATAATAGGAGTTTCTCTTATAATAACAGGACTTATTTTACGATTTTCAAAAAATAAATTCGGTACCAAAGGGAGTGATGATGGTACCCTCAAAGACAGTTCTATTGTAGGATTCTTTCAGGGTTTTTCCATTCTTCCGGGGATCTCGAGATCAGGAATAACTGTCTCTTCTCTTCTTTTTAGAGGATTCAAACAGGAAGAAGCATTAAAACTGTCTTTCTTACTGAGTGTTCCTGCCGTTCTTGGAGGCATTGTTTTAGATATGGCAAAAAACTCTGAAACTCTCATCCTGCAGTATAAGTATATCCTCGTTGGGATACTTTTCGCTTTTCTTTCAGGGTATCTTGCAATGAATTTTTTATTGAGCGTGGCTAAAAAGATAAGTTTTGATATTTTCTGTGTTATCTTCGGAGCAATAACACTGGTGATGCTATGGTAGACTGGAGACTTTTACAGGTTATTTTTTTGTGTGTTCTACCTTGGGTGGAATTGAGAGGCGCAATACCTTTGGGAGCTGCATATAATTACAATGTATATCATCTCTTTATAGGGTGTGTAATAATAGATATACTCCTCATACCGTTGATCTTTTTGTTTCTGGACTTTGTGATACCCATAGTTACGAAGATCGATTTTGTGGATGATTTATACCAGTATGCGATAAAAAGAGCAAGAAAAAATTACAAGAAATATGAAAAATACGAGATGATTGGATTAGCTTTGTTCGTCGGGATCCCGCTTCCAGGAACTGGAGTCTACTCGGGAACATTGATTGCCTATATCTTCGGATTGAAAAGAAAAAAAGCTTTTTTTTCAATAGCATTGGGAGCATTGATCGCTGGTATGATAGTTACGATGATTACTGCTGGAGTGATCAGCATATTTTAATCAAAACCTTTTTATAGAGAGATCGAGATTTAAAAAAGGTGACAATTATGATAAAACCGATCGTCATTACAGATAAGAAAAGAGAAGGCAGAGGTTTCAGCTTAAAAGAAATAAAAGAGGCGGGTATAAATATACAGAGAGCCAGAAAATTAGGATTTTTAGTCGACAGAAGAAGAAAAACAGTATATGATGAAAATATAAAAAAATTAAAAGAACTTTTGAAACCCGCTAAAAAGAAACCCGTTAAGAAAAAACTTGTAAAAGAAAAGGTAGAAAAACCGATAAAGAAAGAAAAAAAAGTAAAGAAGAAAGCAGAAGAACCGAAGAAAAAAGTAGCGAAACCTAAAAAGAAAGCAGTGAAAGAGAAGAAGATAAAAGAGATAGCTCTAACTGAAGTAAAAGGATTGGGAAAGAAAACGGCTGAACAGTTAGAAAAGGCAGGCATAAAGAGTGCGAATGAGCTTCTATCTTTGGATACGAAAGAAATAGTAGAAAAAACAGGGATATCTGAAAAAAAGATAGAGAGATTAAAAGAGAATACGAAAGAGGTTTTGTGATATTATCAAAAACCTTTTATATTTTTCATTTTCTGTTCTTTCATGATTAGGGAAGCGAAGATAAGTGACACTGAAGAAATAGTGAGTTGTGTTCGCAATGTTATGAGAGAAGCGTGGGAAAGATATGAAAAAGGTTATTATCCCAGGAAAGCCATAGATTTCGATCTGAAGTACTTCAATAAAGAAAGAGCTGAAAAAATGATCAATTCAGAGAACACTTTTCTCTTTATAGCAGAAGAAGACAAGATAATAGGCGTTGTTCATGGAATTCTCTATGGTGAAAGTGGATTTGGGATGATCCACTGGCTCGGAGTGGAGTTTGAGTATCAGGAAAAAGGTATCGGGAAACAACTCTTGGAAAAAGTATTTGAGTACTGTAAAAAGAAGAAAATTCATAAAATATCTCTTTATACATTTCCTGTTTTGAGAAGCGCGATAAATCTTTATTTAAAAACAGGATTTGTTCCCGAGGCGTATTTGAAGAAACAGTGGTGGGGTGTGGATTTTATCTTTATGAGTAAATGGCTCTGAACCATAGTAACATTTTTATACTGATAAAATATTTTATGGGATATGATCGGTAAGTATAGATCATGGTACGAAACTAAGTTTGAGATACTGGGAGAGAAAGTTGCAAAACTTAGGATTACACCGAATCAGCTTACTTTAGTTTCTATCATCCCAGGAATTTTTTCATGCTACTTTTTTTCTGAAAGAAAAATCATTATTGGAGTAATATTTATGCTTTTAAGCTTTTTTATAGATGCTTTGGATGGAAGTCTGGCAAGAGCCACGGGCAAGATAACAAAAACAGGTAAAATTCTGGATCCTGTTGCTGATAGGTATATCGAGTTTTTGATAATATTTGGAGTTGCATTAGGGAAAATGGCAGAGTTCTGGATAGCATTTTACTGTCTTTTTGGGATGATTATGGCATCATATGCCAGAGCAAGAGCAGAGTCGGTAGAAAATATTGATCTAATGAGTGTAGGCATCATGGAGCGTCAGGAAAAGTTTTTACTGCTGCTTATTGGCATACTTCTTTTCAATTTCTATTCCAATTCCTTAAATTACGCTTTGTTTACAATAGGAACTCTTTCACATATAACTGTAGTGCAAAGAATTTTATATGTAAAAAAGAAGGTGAGAGAATGATCGCATGTGTAGGAAATCCTGTATACGATTATATAGAAACTCCTTATTCAAAGACAAAGAATAGGATACTCTCAGGATGTTCTACCAATGCATGTATAGTCATGGAAAAACTGAATATGGAAACGACCCTCGTAGGGAACATAGGCAGCGATTATCTGGATGATTTTAAAAAAAGCATGGATGCTCTTAATATAGAGTATTATATAAAAGAATGCAAAGTTTCGGGGGGCTTTTCCTTAAAATATTTTAATAATGGAGACAGGGAGTTAAAGATCCTGGGAATTGCAGATA
Organism: Thermococci archaeon; assembly: GCA_003660605.1. Taxonomy (GTDB): domain Archaea; phylum Methanobacteriota_B; class Thermococci; order Methanofastidiosales; family B48-G16; genus B48-G16. The sequence goes on along the minus strand of QMUN01000005.1, from coordinate 7,559 downwards.
AAATAGATAACTTTCCTCAAAAGATATTAAAATTCAAAGTTATTTTACTGGCACCTGTATTACAGGAAATAAATTTTGATCTCATAGAACTGAGAGAAAAATTCAATGGGACTCTTTTTCTTGATCCTCAGGGATTTTTGAGATACGTGGAACACGGCAAAGTTTCCAGGAAAAAAAATCCGAAAATTGAGGAAATAGTCGGGATGTGCGAGATTGTAAAACCAAATGAGTACGAAGCTGAAGTGATGACAGGATTTAACGCGAGAAAGGATTGTGAAAAAGCTCTGGAAACTCTCTATTCATGGGGATGTAAAATTGCTATCATAACTCTAGCAGAGAAAGGAAGTGTTATCTTTGACGGAGACGAGTTCATAAAGATACCAGCCTACAAAACAAAGGCCATAGACCCCACGGGCGCTGGCGACACCTACGCAGGAGGTTTTATTTTTGAATATCTTAATAAAAAAGATCTCTATGAAACAGGTCTCTTCGCATCGTGTACCGCATCAATAATGATAGAGAATATGGGAAAAATCCCTGTTACTGAAGAAGAAGTAAGAAAAAGAGTCAGGACATTGGAGTAGCGGGGAGTGGATTTGAACCACTGACCTGTGGGTTATGGGCCCACCGGGCACTCCTAGCTGCCCTACCCCGCTGTGTGTTATATTATAAATTGATAAGACAATTGTTTAAAAACCTTTCTATAATAATAAGATTAATATCAAAACAGAGTAATCACCATTTCTGGAGATTGGACATAAGAATAGGAAAAGACGATTTATATAAGCTTTCTACAGAATTGAAAAAAGAAAAGAGCCAGAAATGTTCTATCACCCTGTAACTCGCTCCAGTTACAATAACTATTTATATTAATATTATATTTAATCGGTTAATGGATAGAATCATAGAGCAGCTGCAAAGGGTAGGTTTAACGGAGTATGAATCAAGAGTATATCTGAGTTTACTCGGCAGCCGTTTTAACAGTGCTACTCTACTCGCTAAGAGATCAGGAGTTCCCAGAACAAAGATTTACACGGTGTTGGAGTCTCTTGAGAGTAAAGGCTGGATAAAAATATACTCTGGTTCACCACTGCTATTCAAGTCAGTCAATCCAGTTAAAATATTTGAAAAATACAAGAAAAATTACGAGAGATTGTTAGATTCTATCCAGAGTATGTTAGAGGAGGTTGAAAAAATGGAAGAGAAATTTGTAATAACAAACTATAATATTGGACTGGAGAGTCTGAAGAACATATTAAAAGAAGCAAAAACTGTATGGATCTCGAATGTGACAACTGAGTTTCTGGAGAAGATAAAGGATAGTTTTAATGAGAGTGCGGAGATTAAAGCAGTACTTTTTCCAGGAGAAAAGGAAATCGAGTGCAAGAACATGAAAACGAGGGAAGCGAACATAAAGATCGTGCAGAGAATCAGAAACAAAGAGGTACCAGCGATATCGATAATCCTTGACGAAGAAAGAGTATTTAATATATTCAAAAATACGGATAATAGATATATCATCTCCGAGATGCTGTACGACGAATGTGAAAGATGTTTTAAAGAATGGTGGAGCTTGGGATGGGGTGATTAAATGCCGATAGTAGAGGGAAGATATGAAGCAAAAATCGGAACTACTTACAGAACTGACAGAGGCATCGAAGAGATCAAGAAAAAGATAAAAAAATCTAGAAGTATAAGGATAAACAACATTCCTATGAACCTATTGAAAGAGTTAATCCCATTACTTGAAAGTAAAGACCTGAAGATAATTCTTCCGATGGGAGAAAAGAAAACAGAGAATTTAACAAAACTTGGCGAGATCGCCATAACGAAATCTAGACTCTATCATCAGTACAATGACGAAGAAGCAAATGTGGGCAGTATCAGCTTCTCAGATATGATCTTTAATATTTCGTGGATAGATGATAGAATAATCGAAATTTCTACCATGGAGTACTCTAAATGTGTAAAATGTATGCGCGCAACATTTGATACGGCGTGGCGGTACGCTCAAAAATGAAAAAGACTAAAAATACAAAAAATGCTAAATGGATCGCTTCTGACGCAATTCGGGAATTAACAAGTAAAAAAGTTCAAGAAAGATTGCAAGGAAATAAAGGAGGATCATGAATCTAACCTACAGATTGAGAGAGCGGGCGATTATATAAGAAAATATGATATGTTTTTTGTGTTGAAAAGTTTTTTAAAATAAAAAAAAGAAAAATTAATGATTTTTTGTTTTTATTTCCATTTCAAGGAGTTTTCCTTTTGCGTATTCTATTTCTGGTCCGAACATGATTATCACCTCATATTTTATAATATTTTACCTTTCTTTTCAGTTCTCCTATACCAATTCTTGTGATTTCTGTTTCCATACCAAACATATTTATCACCTACTTATTTTATGCATCGTCCCTTTATAAAGTTTACGGTCATGTACTTCAATATTATATTTCTATTTTTAAATTCTATCGTTTTAGTTTTGAAGTTTATCTGAGCCTATGCAGTGTACACATTCCTACATCCTATGAAGGAACAAAATAAGGTAAGGTGGTCTACTCTTTATAAAGCTTTCGGTTATCTTGATTTATTACACAATCTTGTCGAAAATAAAACTATGAAAAGAGATTGAAAGGTATCGTCTCTCGTTGAGAGCCGTGTTCTCCCATACTGATGAACGATGAAAATGTCGTCATACTGTATAGCTCAAAGAAAATAGAGAAATGGTAAGCTAATAAAGAAAAGAAAGGTAAATTATCCAATTAGATCCTCAAGTTTTTCTTGAGGATTTTTCCATTCTAGTTAGCTTATATCTTTTAATCCGTCCTTCTCTCTTATGTTCAACAGACCCTTTGCTGTGTATTCTCTTCCTTAACGCTCAAGAAAATCTTTAGGGCTGTTCCATTGAAAAGAAGGTCAATTATAGCTTCTCTTTCTATTTTTTCATTGTGCTTATTTACAAAGAATATATAAATGTTACTCAAGAGATTTTTCAAATTTTTTTAAAATTACAATTTTTTGTTTTATGAGATCTTATTCTTGGAACTCTCTATTCAGAAGAGATGTAATGATCTTTGCTTTTTTTGTTGCTGCATCTACCGCTTTTATTAACGTAGTTCTTACTCTGTTTTCTTCAAGTTCAAATACCCCTTCTATTGTTGTTCCTCCAGGTGTCACAACCTTATCTTTTAACTGCGAAGGATGAATACCTGTCTCAGATATAAGTTTTGAAGATCCTATTACTGTCTGGATCGCTGCTCTCAAAGAAAGTTCCCTTGGTAATCCGATCTTTAATCCCGCATACATGAGTGACTCTAATATAGTGAAGACAAAGGCAGGTCCGCTTCCACTTAATCCTGTCAGCCCATCCATATACTCCTCTTCTACCTTTTCATATTTTCCCATCTTTCCAAAAAGCTCTTTTATTTCTTTTTCTTCCTTATCATTAAGATCTTTTGTTGCATAGACAGTAAATCCTTCTTTTACAATCACACCAATGTTTGTCATTGCTCTTACTATCTTGGCTTTAGAAATTATCTTTTTCATGAGCATGATCTCTATCGCTGCTGCAAAAGAGATAATTATTTTATTTTCTGTATTTTGCTTTATCTCTCTCAATATTTTAGGTATTTTTTTAGGTTTGACACAGAGTATTATTATATCTGATTTCTCAGAAGCATACTTATTGTCTTTTGTAACTTCTATTCCCAACTCTTCTAAATGTTTAATTTTTTCTATTTTCCTCCTCGTTGCTATTACATCATGGTCTTTAAGGCATCTTGCTATCGCCTCTCCTATTGTCCCTGCACCTATAACAGCAATTTTCATGGTTGAGATATAGGAGAATAGTATTTAAAATTATCTCTCGAAAGTTTTAATAAGTTTGAAGTATTAAAAAAGGATAATGAAAGAAGAGCATACGCCGTATATAATTTTTTTACCGCCGAGACATGAAGATCAGATATTTCTTTTAACCTCAGTTTTCGGGTCTAAAATAAAATTGGAGATTCTCAGTGAGTTCTGTTTTAAAGAAGAGATATACCAGAAAGACATCATTGAAAAATTTCCATACTCCAACAAAACAATTATAACACACCTGAAAGACTTAGTAAAACTGGAGATTTTGAATGAAAAAATGGTGAAAAAGGATGGCAAATGGCTGAAAATTTTCAAAGTCAATATACAGATGAAATGGCTTGTTCTACTTCTAAGAAACCCTGAGACAATACCCAAGGAAGAGATGAAAAAAATAATCACAGGTTTCTTGAATGATTATATCAAAAGTGTTTTAAAGATATCGGAACATTATGGTATGGATAAAAAAGAAATTCAGAGTTTCCTGAGTGATATTTATGAAAACTCTAACTAAAAAGATCGCTTTAAAATCATGTTTCAATATTTTTAGAAATAAGAGCGGATATATTAAATTGATCGATCAAGCCTCAAAATCCACTTTATTTTTCAAAAAGGGAAAATTGAGCTTGGCATTTTACAGAGAGGCTGGCAGCTATGAATTCAAGATAGGCGATGAAGCTGTAGAAAATTTAGGGAAAGGAACATTTTTTGATGGCATTGCCTGTTTCACAGGTGAACCTTTCGTTTCTGAGATGGAGGAATATTTTCCAGAAGCATATACCGACACAGAAGATAAAATAAAATATCCAAAGGAGGAAGAAATAGATGAGATACTTAAGAATGTAGGAAAAAAGGAGAGTGTCAAAAAAGAATTGGTAAATTTCTTGGAGGATTTTGTTTCTGAACATTCAGATGAGTTAGAATATATAAACGAATCTGAAATAAAAAATAGATTAGATGAACATTTAAACTCTGCATTTCCAGACCTAAAAATAAATGATAGGATCTATGATATAATAAACGGGATCTTGGAAAATATTCCGAAAAGAGATATGAAAAAAGATTTCGAAGATGAACTTTCTTTAGCTATAAAAACAGAAAGTGATATAGATGGAAATATAAAAGAGGAAATGACCTCGATTGTAAGTGATGTGGCTTCAGACTATATTAAAGGTATAAGAGAGCCAATAGAAGCCAAAAAACAGATAAAAGAGAAGAGTATAGAGTACTTTTCAGAAGTTATCAGTGATCATTTGAAATATGCTGAGAAATTATCTCCATTTGAGAGGAGCATCCATTTGAAAGAGCTCATACTAAAAACTCCTATAGAAGATATGGATGTGAGAATAAAACAGCATCTGGAGATCCTGAAACAGATATTCATTAAAAAGCTTGATCTTATCAAAAGATGCCATCTCTGCGGAAAGCAGATAAAGGATGGTTTTCTGTGTAAAGATTGTAGAGAAGAGTATAGAGAATATAGATCAAGAAATCTGAAATTAAGAGGCATTATAGAAAAAATAGAACGTTTATATATAAGTGAAAAGATCGATGAGGAGGAGTATGAGTATCTCACTAACTCTGCAAAGGAAAAACTCATTCTTCTACAAAAATCAGGAAAGAAATTCACGAGTTTAAAAGATTATGTGAACTTATGAGGAGAGAATTCTATGATCTTCTTGCAGAGGTCTATGAGGAGAAGTACTCCGATACTTTGAATAGGAAGATGAGAGATGAGGAGAAAAAACTGCTTCTTAGATATTTAAAACAGGGGAATGTTCTGGATATAGGATGTGGACTTGGATATCACTCAAAATTTTTGAAAAAAAATAATTTTAATGTATACAGCTTGGATATATCAAAAAATATGATTCTTATGGGCAACGTACAAAATGGCATCGTTGCTGAAGCTACAAAACTTCCTTTCAAATCGAGTTTTTTTGATAATATTATCTCAATTTTCGGAGCTTTGAATCATGCAAATATTGTATTATTCTCAAAGGAGCTTGAAAGAGTTTTAAAAGATGATGGAAGGTTTTTGATCACGGTAGCTAATGCTCTATGCTTTAAAAACATTTTAAGACTCAGAGTAAAGAAAAAAGGGAAAATAAAGATCAGAATTAAAGGCAAAACTTACTCTACCAATCTCAGATATTATACTCCAAATGATTTAAAAGAAGTTTTCAGAAACTTCGATATAAAAATAGGCAGTTTATATCCCAAATCTATATTCCTGCCGTTTTTGCGGAATTTTGGATATTATTTAATTCTATATGGGAAAAAAATTTAATCTTTTAAAAGAAAATCTTCTATGATATCTTTCGCTTTTTCTCTTCTCTTTTGATGCTCTTTCAAGAAGTTTGTTATTTTTTCAGTTAGATAAGCCTTGCATTCTCCGCACATCACATTTCCATTAAGACAGTCTTTTTTTCTTTTTTCTATTTTCGAATCATCTTCTTCAAAAAGATAATAGAGATACTGGAACACGGAACATACTTCAGGGTTTCCACCGTACTCTTTTTGTTCTTTTAAACTCATTTTTCCGCCAGTAAAAGCATTTTTTATCTTTCTTTTGATATCTTCTTCTGTATCAACAGTGAATATAGCACTATCAGGACTTGAAGCAGACATTTTTCCGCTCGCTCCCTGCAAAGATGGAAGAAGTTTACAATGAATCGCTGTAGGTTTGTAATACCCTATCTTTTCAGCCACATCTCTTGTTATTCTCCAGTATGGATCCTGATCAATGGCTGCAGGTATAAGCACTGGCATCTTTTCATTTTCAAGAATTGATGGCAAAAAGCACGGAGCAGCTTGGATTGAGGGATAGAATATCATTCCTATATTTGTCGAATTTTCAAATCCGAATACAGCTTTTGCCGTTGAGAATGTAACTCTTTTTGCTACTTTTATAGCTATATTGTACAAAGTTTTTGCATAGTCTATATCTGAAAAAATAAATGTTTTCTCAGGATCAAATCCCAGAGCTATCACATCTAACGCATTTTCATAAGCAAATTCATGTGCTTTTTCTATTGTCATCTCTCTCTCATGAAGAAATTTTTCATCGTCTGTCATCTGAAAATATAGATTGGCTCTTGTTTTATCCTGTAAATATTTTGTGAATATCCATGGCATTATATGTCCTAAATGGGTATGCCCCGAAGGGCCTCTTCCCGTATATAAAGCATATTTCTGATTTTTTTCAATTCTGTCGAGGATTATATCAAAATTTCTGTGAGAAAAGAATATTTTCCTCCTCAAAAATAAATGCAGTTCTCCAAAATCCTTTTCTATTCTTCTAAGCATTTTTTCGTCTATATGACTTGTACCGAACTCTTCTATAAGCTTCTGATAATCCACAATACCTTCTACTTCCCATGGTGTCACTTTAAAATCCATTAAAATACCTCCTAAGAATAGCTATATTTTTCTCTTTTTTTATGCGCAAGTGTTCCATCCCAAGAAGATCACCTAAAGAAAAAGAAATCTCATTATATAAAAAGGTTTTGGTTTGCCTATACAAAATATTATTACGAAACCTTTTTAAATTTCCTTTAATTAGAGAATGTTAAGCTCCGGTAGTGTAGACAGGTCAATCATTCCGGCCTTTCGAGCCGGTGACTCGGGTTCAAATCCCGGCCGGAGCATGTTTTTACATGTAAACGTTTTTAAAGGATACATGTATATTATATGTATGGTGT
>QMUN01000004.1 GCA_003660605.1 Thermococci archaeon | reverse complement strand
CTTTTACTCGACAACGGAGAGACGGTAAGACTTATTGGGATAGATGCTCCCGAGTATTACAAAATTACGGATGCAGAAAAGTTTGGTTTCGATGAGGATTATCTATACGAGTGGGGAGTGAAGGCAAAGTTATATATGGAAGACAGAGTTCTCCATAGAGATGTTTTCCTGGAGTACGGTTGGGAACGGAGAGATAAATATGGGCGACTCCTAGCTTATGTCTATTTAGGTCATGAGATGATCAACAGAACGATGATCGAGGAAGGATACGCGAGAGCTACACCTGAATTTGATTTTAAATACGAAGAGGAGTTTATAAAGCTAGAAGAAGAAGCTAAAAATGAAGGAAAGGGCATGTGGCATACCGAGAATGAAAAAAATCTTATACCATATGCTGCTATCTTTGTGTCTATAGTATTGGGGGTAATAGTTTTCGCATGGTTTAAAAAGTTAAAGTAAATCCTTGGCTTTAACTACTTCATATCCTAGATCTTCTACAATTTTTTTGACGTCAGATCTTTTGGGTGTTCCTTTCCAGTCCATTATCACGAGGTCCACTCCCGAATTTTTTTCCAGAGCTTTTTTTATATTTACTTCTGTTATTTCTACATATTTTGGGAGAACATGACCTACCGCTATATCTGTTTTTAATGCTACTTCTGTAAATTTTGGGCAATAATGACCTCCTCCAATCCCAACAGCTCTTTTCTTGGGCTTTAAATCCAGAAGTGATTGAATAGCTTCTGCTACGATCTCTCCAGCTTTTTCGTCTCTCCAGTTATTTTCAGAGCTTCCTATCTCTACAAATACTGAGGGTATATCTGTTAGGGGACCGTGATGTGTGGCTTCCATAGAAACAGTATAATTTTCAGTCGATAATTCATTCATTTTCTGTATAGCTTTTTTATTGGCTTCAGGGATTGAAAAACAGAGTTCTCCATCCTTTCCGCCATAATCTGCTTTACCAAAGTTTCCAGGTGTATGGGCTGTTAGTGCAGGAATACTCTTTTCAGATGAGTGTCTGGATGCAAATATTATGGAATCAAATTTTATGTTCAGATCTTTTTCAATCTTTTTTTCTATGTGATCTGCAAATATGGAGTCTTCACTGATCACAGCTATTACTGCATCATTTCTCTTATAATAATCTTCAGAAATTTCTTTGTACCCGTAACATAGTAGATGTGAGAAGATGTTTAAAGAAGCGTCATCTTTTTTAGAAACTATTATTAACTTCATGACTTCGTCTTGCCCAGGCATAATTCCTCATTTTTGAGGATCTTCCGTATCCACAGGAGGCACAGTACCCTTTCGTAACATTATAAGAATGTTTGCCACATCTTCTGCATATAATATGTGTTTTTTTATTTCTTTTTCCAAAAGAAGATGTACCCTTGCTCATAAAATCACCTTATATTAGGAGAGATTAAGACTACACTATCGCCTCTGATCACTACATAGCCAAAGTTTCTTACTACTTCTCCATTTACAAGTTCCTCTGCGTCTTTAAGAACAAGATTCATATGAATATCATAACCTTTCAATGTTCCTCTGAACTCTCTTCCGCCTTTTAATTCTATCAGCACTGCCTCTTCTATCGATTTGTGTATGATATCAAGTGGTTTTTCTGCCATTTGAACACCTTTCTTTCTTTTTGCACCAAAGGATATTTAAAGTTATCGGAAAAATCATTCTTTATAAGAGGAGTATTAAATGGAGTGGAAGATAAAGAAAAGACATTCATTAAAAAAAAGTGAAATTAAAAAGTTGAAGGAGTATATAAAAGAGAATCTTGGTGAGGATCTCGTTCTGGATGGGGAGTATGAAAAATGTGAACTTTCCAACAGATGGAAAATAGTACTTGTGGATAAAATACCAAGTTTTTTAGTTTTGAAGGATATGATAATCCCGTCACTAAAGATAGTTATGGAAAGAAATATAAAAGATTTCAAGAACTATGTAGTAATCGATATGGGGGCTGTCCCCTATATTGCAAACGGTGCCGATGTGATGGCACCAGGAATTGTAGAGATTGGAGAGTTTGAAAAGAACAAATTTGTTTTTGTAGGTGATGAAAAAAACGGGAAAATTTTGAGTATCGGAATATCCTTGTCAGGTAGTAAAGAAATATCTGAAAAAAAAGAAGGTAAAGTAATAAAAACTATACATTATGTAGGAGATAAATTCTGGAACTTTGAGGTTTAGGTGTTTTTATGAATGTTAAAACGACAAAAAAAAGAAAGGATGAGCATATAAATTACTCTTTAAAGAAAAATGTACAGAGCTTCAAGACAGCGGGATTTGAGGATGTGGAGTTTATTCACAACTCAGTTCCCGAGGTAAATTTTGATGAGATAGATACAGGAATAAAGATTTTTGGAAAAAATCTTGGTTATCCTCTTATTATATCAGCTATAACAGGAGGAACAGAAAGAGCTAAAAAAATAAATAGTAATATTGCCAGGGTTTGCGATAAATTTGGTATAGGGATGGGTGTAGGAAGCCAGAGAGCTATGATAGAAGATCCCTCTCTTATAGAAACATATAACATTAGAGAAAATGCGAAAAATATACTTCTTATTGCCAATCTTGGTTTGCCCCAGTTTATATTAGGATACACGGAAAAAGAAGCAAAAAAAGCTGTTGAGTCTATAAAAGCTGATGTTTTAGCTGTGCATCTGAATGCTCTTCAGGAGATAGTCCAGCCGGAGGGAGATACGAATTTTAAAGGTGGATTGAAACTCCTCCGAAAACTCAAAAAAAATGTAAAATTTCCCATAATTGCAAAAGAAACAGGAGCAGGAATATCGAAAGAAACAGCAGAAAAACTTAGTTTCCTGGATGGCATAGATGTCGGCGGGCTTGGAGGAACGTCCTTCAGCGCTGTAGAATATTACAGAATAAAAAGCTCGCAAAAAGAGATAGCAGGGCTTTTCTGGGACTGGGGAATCCCCACTGTACAGAGCATTGTTGAAACGAGACCTTATACAAATGTTCTTATAGCCACGGGCGGCATAAGATCAGGGATCGATATGGCAAAGTCCATTGCTATTGGTGCGGATTGTTGCGGCATAGCGCATCCCGTTTTGAAAACAGCTGAAGATTACAAGAAACTCGAAACGAACATAGAAAATATGCTTTTAGAGTTTAAGAAAGCTATGTTCCTGACAGGATGTGAAAGTGTAAAGGAGTTAAAGAGAGTCAGGATAGTGATAAGGGGAAGAATGAAGGAAATTTTAGGAATAAGAGGATATTCAAAGCAGATAAATGAATTCTTAATGAGATGATTCTTTGAAAATATATACTATTGGTGGATACGAAGAGATTGGAAAAAATATGACTGCCGTGGAGATAGATAATGATATTTTTATCTTTGATATGGGTATAAAACTTGACAGAGTAATGATCCATGAGGATACGAATTTACAGGATATACCTCCAAAAAAACTGAGAAAACTTGGCGTGATCCCAGATGATTCTATTTTGTCAAACAAAAACATCCGGGCGATCATTTTATCCCATGGGCACTTGGACCACATAGGTGCTGTTCCAAAGATGGCACATAACTATAAATGTCCGATAATAGGTACAAAGTATACTATCGGCCTTGTTTCTTCTTTAATAAAAGAAGAGCCATTCTCGAAATGCAGTAATCAGCTCATTGCCGTGAATAAAAAAGTGGAGATAGGTGACTGCGAAATAGAGTTTATAAACTCCACGCACTCTATACCTGAGACAAAGTTTGTAGCTTTGCATTCTAAAGAAGGTACCGTTCTGTATACAGGGGATTTTAAACTTGATATGCATCCCACGATAGGGGAGAAACCTGATTTTAAAAGGTTAAGAAAGTTGAATCCGAAAGTCATGATCACCGATTCCACAAAAGCTCCGGAGGAAACAAAAACTCCGTCAGAAAAGGTAGCTGTCACGATGCTTCAGGATTTTCTTTTGGATGAAAATGACGAAAAAAAAGGTATAGTGACTACAACATTTGCCTCTCATATTGCAAGAATAAAGACGTTATTGGAGACCGCTGATAAAATGGAGAGGATACCAATCTTACTTGGGAGATCTCTCTGTAAATACTATGGAATTGCCTTAAAACTCGGTATAGTAAACAATGGCGCAAAAATGGTAAAAAGAAGGAACTCTATCGATAAGAAGTTCAAAGATATAAACAAAGAGAAAGAAAAATATCTTGTAATAACAACAGGATCCCAGGGAGAAAAGGAGGCTGTGCTTTCCAGAATAGCGAACAAAGAGACACCATTACTTCTGAATAAAAAAGATACTGTCTTATTTTCTACATCAACGATCCCACATCCCATAAATATTGCAAATAGATACAAACTTGAAGCAAAACTAAAAATGCAGAAAGTCAGGATTATAAAAGATGTTCATGTCTCTGGACATGCATCAAAAGAAGATCTCAGGGAGTTTTTGAGGATCGTTAAACCTGAGAATATAGTCCCGACTCACGGAGAGTATACAATGTTAGCATCGTGGGCAGAGTTGGGAGAAGAAGAGGGATATACAATAGAAAAAGATATTTTTATAAGAAGGAATGGTCAGGAAGTGGTGATTGAGTGATCGAGCACATAAAATTCTGTGGAGATCACCTGAAGATTTTAGATCAAACTCTTTTGCCGCATGAAAAAAAATATATAGAATGCAGAAATACTGGAACATTGATAGAAGCCATAAAATCTTTGAGAATAAGAGGAGCTCCAGCTTTAGGCATTATAGGGGCATATGGTGTTGTGATAGCAGCTCTGGAATCAAAAACAGAAAAAGAATTTATGGAAAAGGTAGAGAAGATAAAAAATGCAAGACCTACAGCCGTAAATCTATCCTGGGGAGTTGAAAATGTTTTAAACTCAGCAGATTCATTTAAATCTATAGGAAAAATGATAGATACTGCTAAATCGATACATGAAGAAGACATACAAAAAAATAAGAAAATAGGAAAAAATGGAGCTAAACTGATAAAGAAAAGATTCAGAGTTCTAACTCACTGCAATGCGGGCGCCCTCGCCACGGGAGGATATGGAACTGCTCTAGGAGTTATAAGAACAGCCTTCGAAAAAAATAAAAAAATTGAGGTTTTTGTTGATGAAACAAGACCATTATGCCAGGGATCGAGACTCACAGCATGGGAACTTAAAGAAGAGAACATACCATGTACACTGATAACAGATTCTACAGCAGGATTTTTGATGCAAAAACGAAAAATAGATATTGTCATTACAGGGGCGGATAGAATAGCTATGAATGGTGATACAGCAAATAAGATAGGGACATATTCACTTTCTGTGCTCGCAAAAGAAAATAATATACCATTTTATATAGCAGCACCGTTGTCTACATTTGATCGCAACTCAAAGACAGGAAATGACATACTGATAGAGTACAGAGATGAAGAAGAGGTTTTATATCTTTATGGAAAAAAGGTAGCTACTGACGTACCCGCTTTAAATCCCGCATTTGATATAACTCCCAATAAATACATTACAGGAATAATAACTGAGAAAGGAATTATTTCTCCTCCCTATGAAAAAAATATAAAGGAAATTTTGAAATGACTCCGAAAAAAGTTTATTTGATATTCCTTTTTTTAATTATAATATGGGTATCGTTCATATTTCTAGCACCGTATTTAGCTTTTAAAGGCCATAAGTATTCTTCAGATTACCTTTATCGTATTTTTTCTTTTTTCTGTCATCAAAGACCAGAGAGAAGCTTTTTCATCTGGGGATATAAGTTAGGAGTCTGTGCAAGGTGCGCATTTCTTTATATGGGAGTTTTGGCAGGAATGTTACTATATCCCATAAGATTTGGAAAAGGAATAAGTTTTAAAGTGGTTTTAATTTTTGGAACTCCATTGATACTTGACGGAGTTTCACAACTATTTTTTAGAGAAAGCACAAATGAGATAAGAGCTTTTACAGGATTTTTATTGGGAATAATCCTTCCTTTTTATATAATGCCGAAATTCTTTGAGAGTTTGAAATAAAAAAGAAAAAAATTAAGGTTTTCTGTCGAGGTAAAGTATCGTGTACGAAACAGTGCCGTACATTCCGACCAGTACGCTCAAAACTCCACCGATGACAGGTATCCATCCTACCAAAAAACTCAGTATAAAGAATACAATCGCCAGTATCAGGACGTCAAAGAAATTGTCTTTCGCAATGTGGTAACTGTTACTGAATGTGGCGCCGATATCAAGATTATCTATTACTATACCCTGATTTACGAACATTAAGAGTATCGCCACTATTAAAGCACCTATGCACAAAGCAAAGAAACCAAGAATTGTCAATATTGCTGTTATTATTGCCACTACGAGTAATATCAGAATCTTTCCAGCTCCTATTTCGCTCCATGCTTCAGAAAGTGTTACCTTCCTTCCGTTAACGGCATTGTATGTCATATTAATGGCGAATGCTGTAGCCACTATACCGAATATCCAGGAGAGTACACCAAGGATAGAGGCAAAACCCATGTATGCAAGCGCAGTATCCTTGAAAAAATTTGCATTAAAATTAAATCCTGGACCTATCTCTTTTACAGAGACAAGACTTCCCCATGCGACAAAGGCTCCTATCAGTGTTAGTACTACAGGTATCAGATACGGCACAATCATCATTGGATTTTCCGTTATCCTGTTCAGCGCTTCTGAAAGTATATCACCTATACTCTTCTTTCCTCTTGCTTCCTTTGAAACTCCTTTCTCAAGTTCGGCACCACATTTTTCACAGAAAAGAGCGTCATCCTCGTTTTCCGCTCCACATTTTTTACAATATATTGTCACTTTACATCACCTGATTATAATATGATAAAAAGCTTTAAATATTTATCTATACTCCGAGATTATCTCTTTGATTCTTTCTACACCTATTATTTTGATCAGAGACCCTGCTCTCGGTCCCTGATCCACACCCAGAATTACTCTGTATATAGTTTTGAAAAAATCTCTCGGTTTTATCTCATTTTCTTTTGCAGTTTCGAATATCAGAGTTTGAATTTCTTCTGCACTCATATCTTCTGTAAGTTTTTCTTTAAAAATACTCAGAGCTTTCTTTTCCAAGCTATTGAGTTCTATCTTTTCTCTTTTCGTTTTTCCTACATCCTCTACAAAGTTTGTGGCGTACTCTATCCTTTTTTTAAGTTCAGATTCGTCAAAGTCTTTCGGAAGAAGTTTTGTTCTTAGGAGAATGTTTTTGATTATCTCGTATCTATTCTTTATTTTCTTTGGTATTACATTGCAGATATCAATTAATGTGTAATGGGATACAGTAAGAGGTTTCTCTTCTGGAGGTTTTAAAAGGCATACATACTCATAAAGTCTTTTTAAATGAGCTCTTTCTCTTTCATTACTTATTTCTTCTTCTCCAAAATAGACATTAGCAAGGCGATCTACTTCATCCATATGTTTCGGAATCTCGAAGAGGTTTACTACCCTCGTATAGTTCAATCTTTTCAGCATCAGAAGCCTCATGGATTCTGGAGATCCATAATCGAGCCATACCTGAGGTGTAAAAACGTTACCCTTGCTCTTGGATATTCTCTCTCCACTCTTTTCAACAAAGAGTTCGTATAAAGCGTGTACAGGAGGTTCAAAGTTCAACATCTCCCTGCAGATCGCATCGTTCACCTTTACAGAGTCCAGTATATCTTTTCCAAAGGCTTCAAAATTTATTTTTAAGGCTTTCCATCTCGCTGCAAACTCTACCTTCCACTGAAGTTTTCCATTCCTTATTGATGTTTCTCCTCTGTATCCGCATCCTTTAACCCTTATTTCTTCTCCCGTCTCCGAGTTTTTTCCGAGAAAACTTTCATCACAGACATACTCTACCTTGTCATTGTGGAAATCTGTAATCCTCGTGGTATATATCTTTCCACAGTTCTCACAGATAACAAAAAAAGGGTACTGTTCTGTATATCTCTCCTGAAGTGTCTCCCTCTTTATGATCTCTCCAGCTTTTTCATGATTTTTCAGTATTTCTTTAATTTCCTTATCCATTACACCTTTTTTGTAAAGGTCATCGGAGGAGATAAACTCAAACTCAACACCTATCTTTTCCATACCATCCATCAAAAGAGATGACATGTGTTCTCCATAAGATCTATGACACCCAAATGGATCGTCAATATTTGAAACAGGGTGGCCTATAGACTCCTCTAAGTTCTTTGGAAATCCTATGGGTACCTTTCTTAACCCATCTCTGTCATCGGATACAGCATAATATTTGGATTTGAGTCCTCTGTCTTTAAGAGCAAGAAAGATCATATATGCTCTAACGCAGTCACCTGCTGATCCTATATGTGGTATTCCAGATGCACCGAGACCACTCTCCGTAATAAATACATCCGATTTTTCCTCCAGTTTTTCTTCTCTTTCCAGAATCTCGTCAACTAATTTGTCGCACCAGAATATTTTTTCCATGTTTAAAACCAAAAATCAAGTATTTTATTTATATCGCATTTCCCCACTTCACCATGTCCAGGATATACTTTTTCAATATCCAGTTTTGCCAATCTTTCAAGAGATCTTCTCAAATCCTCTATATTCCCCGAAGGCAGGTCTGTTCTTCCTATCCCTCCTATAAAAAAGGTGTCTCCTGAAAATATAATCTTTTTAGCTTCGTCATATAAACATATACTTCCATTTGTATGTCCCGGAGTGTGAAGAACTTCCAATCTATAGTCTCCACATTCTATAATATCCCCATCTTTTAATCTTTTCGAAACTTTAAATCCTCTAAAAAAAGGTAAAACAAAATCAAAAATAGTTTTTTCAGTGCCCCTTTCAAGATCTTCTGCATCTTTTTCCCCTATAGCTATGGGTACGTTCATCGGATCTCCACCAACATGGTCTATGTGGCAGTGTGTATTGATAACAAGATCTATCTTAAAGGAGTTTATGAATCTGTTAAGAGAATCGGTCATTCCAGTACCTGCGTCCACAAGAATAGTTTTCGAATTTTCTATTACAAATACATTCGAATCAAAGCCGTAAGAGATATACTCGTGTATCATTATTTCACCTTTATAAATACATGATCAAATAGTTCATCTATGGTAGATACAGTGCTAATCTTGATCTTCCTTTTATCCTTTTCCTGCAGATATACATCCTCTTTGTTAGACTCAGGAAGAACCACTTCCTTCATACCTGCACCTATTGCTGCTTCAACCTTTGCAGTAATTCCTCCAACAGGAAGTACCTCTCCTCTGACGCTTAAAGATCCTGTCATTGCAAGATCCTGCCTGATCGGCAATCCCTTAATTGCAGAGATAACAGCTGCCGCTACACTTACACTTGCCGAATCGCCCTCTACGCCTTCGTACGCCTGCAAAAATTGAATATGTACATCAAAATCTGATATCTCCTTCCCTGTGTACTTTTTTATAAGAGCAGAAACGTTCAAGATAGATTCTCGAGCTATCTCTCCAAGTTTTCCTGTGGCAACTATTTTTCCTTCACTCTTGCTTCCAGCCGGCACAACCTCAGCCTCTATAGGCAGTATTATACCGCTTTTTCCTCCGAGAACAGCCAGTCCATTGACTCTTCCTATATTTGTGCCCGATGTTTTAAAGACCCGATACTCCTTTCTTCTTTCTATATAGTCATCTGCTATCTGATGTTCAAGAGACCTTGAAAGTTTTCTCGCTTTTTTCACATGTTCTACAGTAACAAGTTTAACTTTTTCTTTTACAGCAATATCTCCAGCAGATCTGATCATTCCTCCCAGGTCTCTTATTATTAAAGTGAGGCTATTTTTTCTTCCTGCTCTTCTTCTCGCTTCATTGATTATCTCTTCAACAGCATCTTTTGTAAAATGAGGGATCTTTCCATCCTTAATAACTTCCTGAGCTACAACTCTGACAAGTTTTCTTCTGTTTTCTACTGTGTCAGGCATGGTATCATTCATATATACCTCATATCCGTATCCTCTTATTCTCGATCTCAGAGCTGGATGCATTCCCTTTAGAGTCTCTAAATTCCCCGCAGCTACCAATATAAAATCGCACGGGACAGCTTCAGTTCTCACCATAGCTCCTGAAGACATCTCGCTCTGTCCAGTTATAGGGTACCTCTTATTCTGTATCGCTGTAAGCATAGCCTGCTGCATATTTATCTTGAATGTTGAGATCTCATCTATAAATAGAACACCTTTATGAGCTCTGTGAACCATTCCTGCTTCTACTCTCTCATGCGGAGGCGTACCCAATCCTCCGGATTGAAAAGGATCGTGTCTTACATCCCCCAACAATGCTCCTGCATGAGCTCCCGTTGCATCGACAAAAGGTGCTTTATCTTTTTCTCCGTTGTCCATAAGGAGTTTTGGAACTAAAGTCTGAGATTTTGATCTTAAAATTTGAGATCCGAGAAAGATTGTGATCACAGCTACAAAAACCGCCATCAAAACCTGTCCGTATAGAAATCCATAAAGAATGATCGCCATTGAAATAAAAATTAATAACATATTCTTACTGCTATCTTCTTTTTTTGCTCTCGCCTTATATTCTTCAACAATTTTTCTTCCTTCTCCTGCCTTTAGAGTTCTTATTTTTGGGGTATTCGGATCGTCAGGATTTGGATATACAAGGATATCTTCCAATTCTTCCCTTGGAAGGAGTTCAGCCATCGCCTGTCCGAGCATGGATTTACCGTTTCCAGGTGAGCCTATAAGAAGCACATTTCTCCTCTGCTTTGCAGCATTCTTGATCGTCTCGACTCCTCTATCCTGTCCGATAATCTGATCTACTATGAGTGTGGGTACAGGTATCTCTTCCGTAGTTTCAAACTCATAACCCAATCCATAATCTACTTCCTTAGCTTCTTTCTTTTTCTCGTTGTTCATTATGAAAACATCTCCAAGGGGGTATAAAAATCTAACGGATATGGAAAATGTCATCAACATAACCAAAAAATTTAAATACATGTTAATACAAACTATTCAGTAATGAAAAGAATCAAACTTCAGATCCTAAAAGCATTGGCTGATGGAACAAGATTAAAGATAATGGATTTTCTAAAGGATGGCGAAAAAAATGTGGGGGAGATAAAGCCCCATGTTGGTACAACACAATCAAACGTTTCTCAGCATTTGAGGATCCTCAAAGATGCGGGAATTGTGGACAACAGGAGAAAGGGAAAGGTCGTATATTACTATATAGTAAATAAGAAGATTTTTACTCTTTTGAATCTTCTGGATGATATAGTTGAAGAAAATATTAAAGATATGATGAAATAATCAGTGCATCTTCTTTGCTTTCGGTCTATAGATCATCAGAGCCATAAATGTTCCAGCGATCATGAATAGGAATACTGTTATAGCATTAATTGTTATTAAATATATGGTATATCCCGCCCTATAATAAAGAATGAGAGTATAAAGGGATGCAACGGCTCCCGAGATAAGCCCTATTTTTAATCCTTCAAGATATGTGAGTTTTATCTCTTTTCTCACGATAAATACTCCAAAAAAGCCGCCTATTAATATCAGAATTGGAGGCAATAATCCAGAAAGGAGAACAAAAACCGTGCCAATAGCGCCACCCCAGAGTCCTCCTTTTATATGCACAGCTTTGATTTTAAATTTCTTTTTCATAATATAATTAAAAATTTTATGTTTATAAATCTATTGGAATAACTTTTTAAATTCCATTAAAGTAACTTTTACATGAAAAAACCGATTATACACGAGAGTGTTTTTGTGAGTAAAAACGCCCTCATAATTGGAGATGTAGAGATAAAAGCTAACTCGAGTGTCTGGCCATTTGCTTCAATAAGGGGGGATACTGGTAAGATAAGGATAGGCAGGTACACGAATATACAGGATAATGTCTCCATTCATGAGAAAGTATCGATAGGAGATTTTGTTTCCGTAGGACATAACGCTGTCGTTCACGGATGTGAGATAGGTAATAATGTGATAATAGGGATACATGCTACGGTAATGGACAACGCAAAAATAGGAAAAAACTGCATAATCGGTGCAAAAGCCCTAATTACAGAAGGAAAAGAGATTCCCGATAATTCTTTGGTTCTGGGAGTTCCAGGAAAAATTGTAAAAACTCTCGATGAAGAGTGGCACAAAAAAATAAGAGAAAATGCGGATATATATTATGAACTCTCACGAAAGTATATAAAAGGAGAATATAATGAATCTGTTTAGTTTTTGTTTTTCGATACTCTTAAAACCTGTGTACAAAGTATATGAAAAAATTCTTGAAAATAGAGTAAAGAAGAGAAAAATGCCCAGACATATAGGTATAATAATGGATGGAAATAGAAGGTATGCAGAATTTTTTGGTATAGATCCATGGAAGGGGCACAATAAAGGAGCAGATAAGCTTGAGGAGATACTGGATTGGACGAATGAACTCGGGATCGATATAGTAACTGTATACGCCTTTTCGACTGAGAACTTTAAAAGAAGCAAAGAAGAGGTAGAACATATAATGGATCTTTTTGAAAAGAAGTTTAAAAAGCTTGCAGAGGATGAGAAAATCCACAGGAACAAAGTAAAAGTGAGAGCTATAGGAAATCTCAACATGCTGCCAAAAAACGTAGTGGACTCCATAAAAATAGCAGAGAAAGCCACTGAAAACTACAGTGACAAGGGTCTTAACATCTGCATCGCTTACGGCGGGAGAATAGAGATAGTTGAAGCTGTAAAAAGAATTATAGAAAGAGGAGTTTCACCGGAGGATATAACAATGGAAATGATCAAGGATAATTTGTATACAGGCGATCTTCCCGATCCTGATCTCATAATAAGAACTGGCGGTGAAGTGAGACTGAGCAACTTTCTCCTCTTCCAGTCAGCATACTCCGAATTATTTTTCACAGAGATATATTTTCCAGCATTCAGAAAGATAGATTTTTTAAGGATAATAAGAGAGTATCAAATGAGGAATAGAAAATTTGGTAGATGATATGAAGATAAAAGAAGATGAAAAAATATTGGATGAGATAATAGAGGAATACAACAAAGATCCAGAGGGCTGGAAAGTTTCTGGATCTAGAAAAGGATCGAGATTAGATTTCTATATAACAAAAAAAGGAAAGTTCTGGCAGTTAAAATCTGAAATAATAAATCCATATAAAAAAATAGGAGACGGGGGTAAAATAAAGAG
>QMUN01000003.1 GCA_003660605.1 Thermococci archaeon | reverse complement strand
TTCCTAAAGGGTGCAGATTCCATACAAGATGCTCAGAAGCAACAGAAGTTTGTAGTAAAGAAGAACCAAAATTAAGGGAGATTAATAAAGAACATTATGTAGCTTGTCATCTTTTCTCATAAGGATTTACAGACTGCTTCCACTTATGCATAACATTGTTTTCTAGATTTTTGCATTCAAAAAGATGCGGGGGACGGGATTTGAACCCGCGGATCCCTACAGAACTAGGCCCTCAACCTAGCGCCTTTGGCCATGCTCGGCAACCCCCGCAAGAGCAGTTATGAAATTATCGCATTTCTCTTCTATTATACTTGTCGAGACTTCAATTAGATCTTTTATGCTCATATTTCCATAATTTTCAATTGTGAATATAAATTTTCTTGGGTCATAACTTACGTTTATAGCCTTCAGATCACACTGTTCTTCGCAGCTTCTACAAAGGGTGCATTCTTCTATATTTGCCGTTTCTATGGAGTCATTCTTTATCTCTATTACATTTCTTGGACAGGCTTCTACACAAACACCACAGAGATCACACTTTTTATTTATTTCTATTACAGGAAAGTACTTATAAAAAACAAGACAGGTCTGGTATTTGGCATGAGTCTTGGCAATTCCTGCTGTGGCTATACAGTTTATCTTTATTTTTTGATTATCCCCAAGCTTTGTTATTGGAATATCCGGTATTATGGGATTTATCAACTCGTCGTCTGATACCATATCTCCCGAATAAACTATACAGGGCCCTTCTTTTTCTATACTCAGAGTTACTTCTTTGGTCACATTTAAGGGTGTACTCAGAGGTATGAGCCCCAGTCTGTGAGCCAAAATCTCGTCGTATAACTGAGACGTATTTTCATAAACAACTATATGATCTACAGCATATGCAGGAATCTCCGAAACCAAAATCCTCCTCAGGGCATTGACAAATCCTACATCAACATCTTCTATCATCATTTTTATTTTTGAATCTGATTTGAACAAAAGTGTTACCTTCATAATCTTCTTCCTCTTTTCCCACCTTTGGGTCTTGTCCCATCATGGGGTATTGGAGTGACATCTTCTATTCTTCCTATTTTTAACCTTGCTCTTGCCAGCGATCTAATTGCGGCTTGCGCTCCAGGACCAGGATTCTTGATTTTACTCCCGCCCGGAGCTCTGACTTTTATATGAACTCCTACAATCCCTCTCTCTAATGCTGTTTCAGCTGCAACGGCAGCTGCCTTCATAGCTGCATAGGGAGAAGATTCATCCTTATCCGCTTTAACTATCATTCCTCCAGAAACTCTCGCAATTGTTTCTGCGCCGCTTAGATCTGTTATATGAATAATTGTATTGTTGAAAGACGCATATATGTGGGCTACTCCCCATTTTTCATCTTTAGTCATTTTTAAGCCTCCTTCTTTTCTATTAAATCTTCATCATTTTTACTGACAAGCATACTCGGAGATGTTACAATCCTATCTCCAAGTTTAATATGTCTATGCACTATCAACTGTCTTGCTTCCTTTGGTGTTTTTGCCAGGCCTCTTCTGAAAACTGCTGATTGAAGCCTTCTGTCAAGGATATCCTGTATGTCCAGCTCCAATATATTATCAAGATTGGCATCCTCTTTAAGTATGCCCAATCTCTGAAGTTTCCGAATCAGTTCTTCTTCCTCTTTTTTTGTTTCTTCACCTGTAGATGCCAAGAGAACTCTCGCCTGTCTTCTCAACTTTCTCAGTCTCGACTCTGCTTTCCAGACTTCTTTTTTATTTTTTAATCCATACTTCTTTAAAAGTTCATTTTCACGTTCTATCCTATCTTTCTGCCATGGATGATGAGGAGTTTCATATTTTTTTCTTGAAAACTTAGGATCGCCCATCTATTCACCTCTTTTCTTCCCTCTTCTTCTCTTTTCTCAATGCCTTCTTTCTACTTACACCTATGGCTCTGCCTTTCCTGAAACTCGACTTTGTTCTCTGCCCTCTTACAGGAAGACCGAGCTCGTGTCTGATACCTCTATAAGCTCTGATCTTTTTAAGCCTGTTGATGTCACTTCTATTCATAATTGCCAGCTGTGCTTCAAATATATGTTTGTCTTCTCCTGTCTCGTAGTCTTTTCTCCTGTTCAGCATCCATAGAGGAATATTAAATTTTTTTGGATTTTCCAGTATATTTTTTATTTTTTCTATCGACTTGTCATCAAGATCGCCAAACTTTATATTTGGGTCTATCCCAGATACTCGAATTATACTCCGGGATAAGTTCATTCCAACACCTTTCAAACCTGTTAAAGCTAACTCTGCTTTTTTATTCCCATCTAAATCCACGCCTTCTATACGGATTATATGTCTGAACTCACTCATGTGATCATCTCCATTCTATGATTTTTCTTACGCCGGGGAAGGGATTTGAACCCTCGATCTCTTACGAGAACGAGCTCTCCAGGCTCGCGCCTTTCCAGTCTCGGCAACCCCGGCATTTCTTATTTATTTTTATATCCACAATTTATATATCTTTTTATCAGTTTATTTTCCAGATCTTTGGGTACGTATTCCTCTCCATAATTACGGTCTCAGTTACCACAGCAACGCCTTCTTTCTGCAGCATCTCTCTGCAACTCATTGCTGCCTTTCCTAATGCCACCAGTTCATTTTTCAGTGTCATCACAGCAACTCTCTGATTTGCTTGAATTTCCTCGCATTTTTCAACTCCAACTGTCATTAATCTGGCTCCATGACAGATAGCATCTACAGCCGCATCTTTAATCCATACCTTTGGTATATTTATACCTTTCTCTATGGGATGCACGCATCTCCTTATCTCACTTTCCATGCCTTCCTCCTTCCAGAATATATACGCATCCAAAAGCTCATGAAGCGTCACTAAATTCTCTTCTCCAAGATGTCCTACTCTCGTTCTCCTCAGATCTTCCATGTTTGCTCCTACTCCAAGTGCTTCGCCTATATCATAACACAATTTTCTGATATACGTCCCAGCCTCACAGTTTATTCTCATGAGAACATCCTTTTCTTCTATCTCCAGTATCTCTATATTTTTAACTTCTCTTATCCTCAGCTTTCTTTTTACGGCTGATTTTACAGGAGGTTTCTGATATATTTTTCCAGTAAACTCTTTACATATCTCTCGAAGTCTTTTTTCTGATATATGTTTATGAAGTCGCATTGCACATATATACTCTTTCTCGGATTCGAGCATTAACTTCAAGACTTTTGTGGCCTTTTGCGTTGCTACAGGCAACACACCCGTAACATGAGGATCTAACGTTCCCGAGTGTCCCGCTTTCTTTATGTTCAGAATCTTTTTTATCCATGCAACTATCTCATGCGCCGTAGGTCCCATAGGTTTATCGAGAACGATCAGGCCTTTTTCTATCAGCTCTTCCACAGTTCTTTCTTCCGGAGGTTTTCCATACTTCATAAAAATTAACTCAGCAATCTCTTTATCTTTTCATCCGAAGCATCCTTTTCTATCTTTTTTACATCCGGATGGAACTCAAGATGCTTTATATTACACCTTCTTCTTTTAACATTCGGACCTGAAACTACGACGTAATTCTTATCTATAATATCCACAATTACACATTTATTTCCTGCCTCTCTTCCTGCTATTTTAGTACAGACTCTCCCGATATCTATCATCTTTTCACCTCTATCGCTTTTTTTATTATCTTATAAACACCTGCAGGTTCCCATTTATCTGTGTTGATTATCAGATCATATACAGAGAGATCATCTATATCTATCCCATAAAATTTTTTGTATCTTTTTTTTTCACTTCTTTCTCTCATCTTTATTTCTTTTTTGCTTTCTTCAAGACTCTTCCTTTCTCTATTCGCAATTCTTTCAGCCCTTGCGTCGAAAGGAGCTGTAAGCCATATTTTCAGGTCGGCATTTACAAAATATGCTGCCATTCTTCCCTCAACTATACATTTTTCGTATTTTCCTGAAAGTTCTTTCTGTTTCCTGTCTATCAAATTATCTATGTCCCTATTACCCTCAGCATGCTTACTGAACTCCTCCAGGCTCATCCCTCTCTCCTCTGCGAGTTCTCTAAAGATCAAACCTGCATATATATGTTTAAAACCCAAGTTTCTTTCTATGAGCCTCGCTGAAGTTGTGGTGCCACTTCCAGGAAGCCCTCCTATCGTGATCTTCATATCTCCACTCTAACTTTTTCTTTGATGAGCTTTCTCATGCATTTGGTACATAAATATCCAGCATAGGGTCTTGTCGGTATCTTTTCACTTTTACTGAGTTTTTTTATTTCCTTTGGAGATCCCCTTGGTACACCATGAAGTTCGGCTCCGCATTCTGCGCATCTTGGCTTGTTATGCTTTTTCTTCTTGAAATGAAGAGTTGATTTTCCTCCTGGTGTTCTTACAAACTTTCTTCTCAATGATCTCGATCTGTACATTCCTCTCATATGATCACCTAATCCATGTTCAAAATTTTCCTTATAAGTTGACTGAATACAGTTACGCAGAGAAAATACCAGCCAAATGCACCCAATTGACTGGCTGTTAGTATAGTTCCCCTTCTGAAAAAACCAAGGAGAGAACCCACCACGGGTATGTCAAACAAGGCAAAGGGCAGATCAAGGATCGGTATTCCGTATGCGGGAGTATGTCTGAACCATGCAAAGAGAATAAATATTGGAATCATCGTAATGATCATAGGTTTAAAGCTCATTGAAGTCATTTTTGCATTTAATTCATTTATTCTTTTCTTCTGTAGCTCTAATTTCCTTATTTGCTTTTTATTACCTTCCCTTTGAGCTTTCAAAAGCTTATTTCTGTATTCCGTTGTTTCTTTTCTGATTCTTTTCATTTCTTCATGATCTATAAGGAAATAATTCACTCCTGTTATAAAAACAGCTATTGTTAAGGCAACGAGAGTTACTCCAAGTATGTACTCTGTATATACATGGCCCTGTATTACTCCTTCTCGCGGAGGGAAAAATTTTCCGAAGATCGCATCAAAAAGCCCATAAAACACACTTAGTATCGAATCTAATATTCCCATTCTACTCACTTCCTATAATTTTTCTGAGAGCCGGGAACATCTCACCCATCTGTTCTTTCATGAGCTCTTCATACAGTCTGTAAACTATGCCCACAGTCAGTAAAATTCCTGTTCCTGTTCCCAATGCTCCTGTAAAATCAGCGAAAACAGCTACTATTCCAACTGCTGCTCCGCCCATTACCGTAACCTGAGGTATATACCTGGAAAGAACCTTCCTCAGAACCCTCGGATCCTTCCTGAAACCTGGAATCTGCATTCCAGATCTTTCTAATTTTTTTGCCACAGCCTCTGGTCCCATCTGAGTCAATTCTATCCATAACACTGCAAAGAATATACATAATAACACTACTATTATGAGATATACCAATGCTCCGAGGGGTTCTTGCATAAGATTACCTATGCCTCTTGGAGGTTGTATATAATTCACTATCCCAGAAACAGCATTACCTTGAGAGTCAAATGTACCGAGCCACGTTATACCTCTCGTATTTAAAATCTTAGCCATTAGCTGCACATTGGCAAACATTGCCACTGTCAAAATCATTGGAATGTTTGAGGCGTAAATGAATTTTATAGGGTATCTCCCTCTTATGCCTTTGAATTTTCCATAAGACAGTGGTATCTCAACTCTGATCGACTCAATATAAACTATAATAAAGAATATTATAATGGTAAAGAATACCTGATCCATCCCTGCCAGAATACCCGGTCTGGTCCATTCAGGATTTCCACTGATAAACGATTTGATAAATGCAGGAATAGCACCTATAAGCTGATCTGGAATATCTGCACTGGCTAAAAAGCTGAAACTTCTCCAGATTATCTGCGCAGAAACCCTTCCCGCAATAAATAACGAGATCCCTGATCCGAATCCCCATTTTGTGACAACTTCATCCATAATCATTACTAAAATTCCACCAAATGCCATCTGCAATATAACAATGTATAACATCGTTCCTTCTGCCATTCCCTGTCCACGTGCCATTGCAAAGGCTTCAAAGAAACAGAGAGAGATAGCTAAAAGCTTCTGTGTGCCCTGGAATGTCTCTTTCCCCTTATGTGTCGTAAGATCAAGATTCAGGATATCGGATCCTACCAGTAACTGCATTATTATCCCTGCTGTTACAATAGGACCTATACCGAGATGTAATATACTCCCGCTGTTTCCTGCAAGAACAACTCTAAAACCTGCAAACCAATCCATTGCTTTTTCTGATACACCATATAACGGTATCTGTGAAAGTGCAAAATATATACTCAATACCAATGCACTCCATGTGATCTTCTCTTTGAATGGGATATGTCTCTTTGGTATAGAGACCTCAGGAATAAACCTGTATAATGGTGAAAGGATCTCCAGTTTAGACATTTGCTTCACCTGTGATCGTCTTTCCGCCTGCTTTTTCGATCTTCATCCTTGCTTTTTCTGAAAATTCTTTAGCTTTTACAGAAAATTTTTTCGTGAGCTTACCCTCACTCAGTACTTTGGAAACTCCAAGTTTTGATACATCTATTATTATATTATTTTTTTCTTTAAAGGCTACCCCTCTCTCCAGAAGTTTTTCAAGGTTATCATTCAGATACCTTAGGTTAACAGCAGATTTACTTTTTCTAAGTTCTGGCATTCTTTTAAATCCATGTTTGCCAAGATGATCAGGCTCATATTTTAAAAACCATGTATACTTCTGTTTTTTTTCTTTTCCTGATCCCGCATTGCCTCTTCCTCCTCTATGGCCTGCGCCTCTCCTTTTTTTGGCACATCCGCCACCACAATGCCTTGAACCTCTCATTTTATATGTTTTCTTCTTTTTTCTGATCACAAAATCACCTAAATCATTTTTTCGAGCAAAGAAATTATATCTTTTCCTCTGTAACCCAGGGATCCTCCTTGATTATAGCCTAATCTAACTCCTCTGTATCCTTTTCTGGGAGGATGTAACCTGAAAACTTTTTTTATTCCGAGATCATCAAGATCAGTTTTGAATTCAAAGAATTCGTCTATGAATTCATCCACAGTTTTTCCTGTTTTTTCCTTTATATACTTTTCATCTATTTTTTTGTTGCCCGGAAGTCTTGCCCATTTCAGTAGCAGTTTTTTGAAAGTTTTTTTGTCAATCTCTCCAAACGTTACGTAATCTTTTACCTTCTGCAGCATACCCCTGTAGCTGTCTCTGTTATCTATAATTATGCAGTTATTAGTTTTTTCAAGATTGAACATCTTTAAAGTATCTTTTATTTTTCTCTCCAAATTAACAGTTCCTCTAACCCTTATCACTGCAACTCTATCCACTGGACTCACCTTCCTTTGATCCCTTTTCTTTTACTTTACTCTTCTTTGGTTCTTCCTTTTTTACTTCGTTTTTCTTTGATTTGTCCTCTTTTGCCATCTCTTCTTTTATTTCCTCTTCCTTTGTCTCCTCTGTGACTGGTGCGGATTCCTTTATCATTCCATCAATTATACCAAGACCTCTCATATGTCTCTCCTGATAGCTCATATTATTTGTATTTTTAAGGCAATCGAAGATCGCCTTTGCAAAATTAATAGTTGTCTGTGTCTGTCCAAGTGACTTTGACCAGATATCTGTGATCCCCGCAAGTTTTATTATCTTTTTACCCACATCACCTATGGCAAGTCCCAATCCTCTCGGTGCAGGAAATAAGGTAACTGTAACACTCGAAGATCTTCCAGTAACTTTAAATGGAATAGAGTGCGGTGTTCCACAGCCGCATTCCCATGATCCGCAACCTCTTTTTACTCTTATTATATTTAATTTCGCATTATTCAGTGATTTCCTGATAGCTGTTCCTACCTCGTTGGCCTTACTCTGTCCTAAGCCAACAAGCCCATTTTTGTTTCCTATTGCACAAATTACATTGAATTTTACTCTTCTACCTGAATCTGTCATTCTCTGGACCAGGTTAATATCAATGATTTCCTGATTCTCTCTATTCGATAGCTCCGGAAGTAAAGTGTCAACTATTTCGGGTTCTCTGATAGAGATTCCTTTTGAGATTATCTCTTCAATATCTGTGATCTCTCCTGCCTTTACCATTCTTCCCAGGCCTGTCTTCGGTATCCATTCTTCCTCGTTCATACGATCTCCTCTATTTTATTCTTGATCTCGTCAAAATGAAGTGGCAATTCTTCGGGTTTTAATCCTTTCTTGATATAATTACTGAATTTTTTAGAGTACTCTTCCTTATTAAGTTTGGAGGCATAATCAGCTATATGTTCTCCCCGTATTCTTTTTTCATCCGGGAGTATCTTTTCATTATGTGGTATTTCAATACCTGCGTCTATCACTCCCCTGAGGGCAGCAAAAATATTTGCCCCTTTAGTGGCAGATTTGAGTCCAATATCCAATATAGCCCCATCTATACCAGCTTTTTTGATCTTGTATCCACATAACAGTCCTGTTAAATAAGCAGCAGTACAGTTTCCACAATGACCTTTGTAACCCATTTTCTCGAGTTCTTTGGAGTGTGCAGAAACTAATGTTCTATCTCCACTTTTTTCTGATCTCACTATCTGGATATTTATGTGATTCAAAGAAGTTCTGATTACCATTCTATGTTTCCCTGACATTACTAATTTATATCTCTGATCATAATCTGTTATCCCCATTCTTCTTCTTTTGAAACCTAATTTCTTCATTTGATCACCGTTTTGTGTACCCTCGCTCAGTTATATAAGAGGTCATATATGCCACATTTCTAAATGCTCCACTTCCTGCCATTTTATAGAGTTTTCGATAACTCTTAGGTTCAAGTTTATTTTTCTCTCTTAGATCTCTAAGTTCTCTTCTTAAAGGTCTTATTGTGTTTATCCACGCTCTTTTTTTACTCATTCTGGCTGTTTTCTTTCCTTTCCTACTTCCATGTCCTCTTCTTCTTCCCAGTTTCTTCTTTTTATGGAGAATTCTTGCTCTACCTCTGCTTATAGATACTTCCGGTCTTTTTTTTATTATGCCATCTCTTATCAGCTTTTTAACATCTCCTCTCGTTATAGCCATGCTTACTTTATCCTTTTCTTCCGGATTTATCCAGATCCTGTGCACTCCACATCCAAGAATCTCGGCTGCAATTCTCTTTTGTACCTTTACATTCATAATAATCACTCCTGAAGTACGATCCCAAGCTCTTCAGCTTTCTGTTCTATTTTTTCCCTATCTTCGTCACTCAATTTTTTGGAAATGATAAAACTTTGAGTATAATCCTTAATATCTATATTATCTATTATGTCTTCCTCACTACTTACCTTGACAAACTTTATTTTCGGATTCAAAAGTTTTAAATCTTTTTCTAATGCCCTTTTAAGAATTTCAATTTTTTTCTTTGTTCCTACATTCCCTATTCTCACGGCGACATCCTTTAGGTTCTCTAAATCATTTGTATTGTGAACAAGTACCTCCGGGAGTCCGCAGGGATGATATCCCCTCACAAGCTTCGGATTTCTATATCCTATATTTACTACAGGAGGATTCCCCTTGAGTTTCCTTCTCATCCTCGAAGAATGTCCTCTCGGTTTTCTCCATGTAGGTTTATTTTTGAACTTTATAAATTTCCATGTTTCCTGTCTTAAAAACTTCGGTCTTTTTCTATTTTTTTCCTTTTTAATTCTGAGCAATCTTTCATTCATCTTTACGCACCTTCAACCAGGTATATACCATCCTGAAATACTCTCGTATCCCTTTTCTTTATTCTTGTAGCCTGTTCTATGTTTGCAGATGTTTGACCTACTTCTTCTTTGTTTATTCCTCTTACTGTTATTGTATCTCCTTTAATTGTAACATTGGTATTTCCAACGATCTTTGCGAATCTGGGATGCTTTTCGCCCAAGAAATTGTAGATGCCTACTTTATTTCCTTCTATCTTTACATTCATTGGAAAGTGAGCATAAACTATCTTCAACGTATATTGAAATCCTTCTTCTACTCCTTTGATCATATTCACTATGTGTGCTTTAGTTGTTCTTATCATCGCTACGTCTTTTCTCCTATTGGAGGAAGATGATATCCTGAGTTTTCCATCTTCATTTTTTATTATGATATTAGGATAATCAAAAACTCTATGAAGCTCTCCATTCTTACCTTTAACTTTGATAGTGTTTTCCTCAAACTTGAGTTCCACGCTCTCAGGAACTGTGATCTCTTCTATATCTACTACCATAATCTCACCTAATACACATACGCTAACAATCTCCCGCCTGTTTCGTTTTTATATGCATCTTTGTGGCTCATGATACCTTTTGGGGTGGATACAAGTAATATCCCAAAGTTTTTCGCAGGCAAGAATCTTTTTTCCCATTTTTCAAACTCATTTTTTTTAACAGGGAATCTGGGTTTTATTACGCCACACTTGTTTATATTTCCTATAAGTTCCACCTTATAATTTCCAGATTTTCCATCGTCTATAAATTCAAAGGTGCCAATAAAGCCGTAATCTTGCATTATCTTTA
Organism: Thermococci archaeon; assembly: GCA_003660605.1. Taxonomy (GTDB): domain Archaea; phylum Methanobacteriota_B; class Thermococci; order Methanofastidiosales; family B48-G16; genus B48-G16. Next base: position 3,376 of record QMUN01000003.1, on the reverse strand, counting down.
ATATATTTCCAATTACCTTAGATGCTGGTATTAACGCCTCATTTTTTCTAGCTCTTTCATAATTCGTTATATTGGATAGTGCATCTGCCAAAGGATCGTTTAACATTTTTACACCTCATACATATTTCTTGAAACCTAATTTTGGCGCTACCTCTCTAAAGCACCTTCTACAGAGGTATAATCCATATCTTCTTATTACAGCTTCATGACTGCCGCATCTTCTGCATCTTCTGCTACCTTTACTCATAAACATTCACCTTAAACTGCTCTTTAATAAAGTTTATCCCCTCCTCTTTTTTTATCCTGTGACTTGGAGATATCTTTCTTCTTTTTATCCTCCTTCTTTTAATCCTGTATCCCTGTCTTTCTAGTGATACACAGACATCCATTCCAAAAACGCCTATCTTTGGATCATATCTTACTCCCGGAATATCTATGTGCTCTTTGATACCAAATGAGAAGTTACCATACATATCAAATTTATCTGAACTTATCTTATTTTCTACAGCCTCAAAAGCATCTTTTAAAAATTTATAAGCTTTTTTACCTCTCAAAGTTGCTTTTACTGCTATGGGCTCATTTTTTCTGATCCCGAAATCTTTATTGGTCTGCTTTGCTTTTCTTTTTATGGGCTTCTGATCTATCAAATTTTCCAACAGTGACTCAGCATTTGCAAGTTTTTCCCCCGACTCTCCGATACCCATATTTATAACTACCTTTTCTATTCTTGGTTTTTCCGTCTTATGCATTAAGCCACCTCCGGGATCGAGATTAAACTTTTTCCTTTCCCAACTATATATACGTACTCTTTCAATGTTTTAAATCGCTCCCTTTTGTTTTCCAAGGTAACGGTACTGTGGCCAGTTTTTCTCTTATCTATCTCCACGATTTTTCCCATCTTTGAAACGTTGTTTCCCTTTACCACGAATCCCAAGGTGCCTTTTTTAAATGGAATGTGCCCCTTTATCTCTTTTTTATTTAAATCGTAAAGTATCGTATCGTAAACCTTATAAGTATTGTCTCCGAGTATATTTCTCCCATCATGGAGGTTCAATTGAACTACGCCATTTTTTAAAAGTGTTTTACCAATTATACTGAAAATTTTCAGGTATTTCTCCTCCTTTGGGACTTTGTAAAGATACATTTCACCCTTTCTATTTGGAAGAACTCTGTAACACTCCTCTGTTTTTGGTATCTCCACAATATCCATCACGCCCACAGGAAATCTCTCATCCTTTCTTATTCTCCCATCCACAAGTACCAAACCTCTGTTTAAAATTATCTTTGCTTCTCTTCTCGTTTTTGCATATCCAAGATAATCTCTCAGTATGAACAATAAAGGAACTGCTTTTTCACCTGAATGTGGACCCGGGATATTTTTAACTGTCCATTTTTTATTTTTCCTATGAATTCTCCATATTTTTGGAGCTTTTGATCTTTTTAGGCTTTTTTTTTCTCCTATTCTCGTCATACCCCTCTCCTCTCAATAATTTTTGCTCTTTCCTCATCTTTAAGATCCAGATCGATTATCTCAACATTTGACGGATGAAAAGGTATATTTACTTCTGTACCGTCTGTTTTCTCCCTCGTAACTTTTTCAACGAATATTCTACTATTCTTCAGATCTACCCTCATGACTTTACCTTCAGAGAATATGTAATCCCCTCTCAGTACCCTTATTTTATCTCCCTTTATGACAGGTAAATTTCTTATACCGTATTTTTCTTTTAGATTTACAGACAACGGTGCTGACATAAACTTCTGTTTTTTATGTAGAGGCGCATTAAAATGCTTTTTTCTTTGTTTTCTTCTTTGTGTAGTCATAAAATCACACTCATAATATCATATTAGCAATTCCAGATAATCTTACCCATTTTTCAGCAGCTTCTTTAGCTACAGGCCCCTTTATCTCAGAACCTTTGGGCATTCCCTCAGGTGTCACTATTACCGCTGCATTATCATCGAATTTCACTCTCATTCCATCGAGTCTCTTGTACTCTTTTCTCTGTCTTATTATAACAGCCTTGACAATTGTCTTTCTTATGTCAGGCTTTCCTTTCTTCACAGATGCCACGATCATATCACCAATACCTGCTGAAGGATACCTTCTTAATGTACCCTTGTATCCTATAACAGAGATAATTTCAAGTTCTTTTGCTCCAGTATTATCTGCACAGATCAAACTTGATCCTGTTGTCAATGATCTTATCGGTCTTATGGGAGATCTACCTCTTGTAGCTCCAGCTCCTTTCTTCCCCATTAGATCACCTCAATTACAACAAAACTCTTTGTTTTGCTTATAGGTCTACACTCCGCGATCTTTACATTGTCCCCCAATTTTGCATTGAGACATGGGGGATTGTGAGCAGTAATTTTTGAAGATTTCTTTGCGTATCTCTCATATTTAGGGATATACTCCAGAAGCTCTCTTTTTACAACTACACTGTTACGCATTTTGTCGCTTATTACGACGCCTTCAAGTATTCTTCCCCGGATTTTCAAATTCCCGTGGATAGGACAGTTTTTGTCCTTACATTCCATTTATTTCACCTCTTTATCCTATTTTCAGGCCTTCCTACTATATATTTTCCATCCAAGACAGTTCCATCAATTTCAATAGTGATATTTTCTTTTATAAGCTTTCTTCCATCATCGAGGGTCAGCATATTTTTTGTTTCATCGATCACAGTACCTGTGATCCCGATATATGCTTTATTCACGCTCTTTACCACTTTGATCCTTTTGCCAATCAGCTCTCTTTTCATGTTCTTATCATTTCTTTGCTGTATCCCATATTGACTAATATGTTTTTCACTTTTTCAACATGTTTTCCTTGCAATTCAATTTTTCCTTTTTTTACTGTTCCACCGCAGGCGCACTTCGATTTTAGCATCTTACAGAGCTCAGTGAGCTCTATATCATTGCTGTTGATTCCTTCTATAACGGTCATTAGCTTTCCGAATCTTCTTCTTGAGGTATAGATCTTTATCTGCTGTTCTGGTATTGCAATCTCTTCGCATACACAAAGTTCCTTAGGCAATCCACATATTGGACATATATCAGGCATTACTTCCTCCTCTCTGTTTCTTTTATTATAGTTTTTATTCTTGCCATCGTCCTTCTCAACTCTCCAATTTTTCCTGGATTCTCAGGTGCACTACCCGTAGCACAAAGTGCCTTTTCCCTGGAAAACTCAGACTTGAGTTCGCCAAGTTTTTCATACATCTCTTCTATTTCCATCTCTCTTATCTCATCCTTTCTCAGTATCGCCATATTACTCCTCCTTAACTTCTTTCTTTATTTCTTCCTTAGCTTCTTCTTTAATAATTATATCTTCTCCTTTATCTTCTTTTTCTTCGATGAGATATACTTCATC
>QMUN01000002.1 GCA_003660605.1 Thermococci archaeon | reverse complement strand
GCTTCTTTCTTAACTTCTTTCTTTATTTCTTCCTTAGCTTCTTCTTTAATAATTATATCTTCTCCTTTATCTTCTTTTTCTTCGATGAGATATACTTCATCTGGCAAAATAACATCAGAAGGCATTATCTTAACAGTAACACCCATGACACCAAGTTTTAATCTTGCTATTGAATATCCCCGATCCACAAGTCTCTGGGCAGGTTCTCCGCACTTTTTTAGATATCCAGTTGTAAATCTGACAGTTCTCGATCTCCCCCCTGAGAGTTTGCCCGAAATTACTATCTCGGCTCCCTTAGCTCCTGTATCCATTATTTTTCTCAAAATTTTGTATGCCGTTCTTCTGTGATGATACCCTCTCTCCAAGTCAGACGCAGTTCTATGGGCCATAACATTCGCGTTTAATTCTGGATTTTTGATCTCTTCCACCTCTATTTGTGGATTTTCAATATTGAATGTTTCTCCAAGATCTTTTGTTAGCTCTCTTATCGATCTTCCTTTCCTTCCTATCACCAAACCAGGAGTTTCTACCTTCACTATTATCCTCGTCCCCAAGGGGCTTCTCTTTATATCCACTCCACCGAATCCTACTCTCTCTAAGTATTTGGCCAAATATTCAGCTATTGATGTGTTTTTAAGATTCTCCTCTATGATTTTTCTTTCAATTACCATTATATTTCCTCCACCACTACCTCTATATTTGTTGTGTACTCGTTGAACTGTGTTGCCCTTCCATACGCTCTGGGAATCCAGCCAGGAATAACAAGACCTTTGTAAGCAGAGATATGGATTATTCTCAGTTTATCCAGATCCAATCCTTTGTACTCTGCATTTGATTCTACTTCTTCCAGAAGCCTTAAGATTCTCTTAGAGGCTTTCACAGGGTATCTGCCAGTATCCCATTTATACAGTCTTTTGTGACCCATCTTTTTTCTATATCTTTTAAAGGGTACAGCTTTTTTCATCTCAATTACTTCTTCCAGATATTTTTTGGCGTAACTTAATTTTTTATCTTTAAGCTCTTTACAGATCTCTCTTGCATGCTTTGGAGATATCCTGAGGTCCTTACCAAAAGCCTTTGCAATCTTCAATTCATCTTCAAATTTTACAGAATACCCCATTTAATCACCTTAATGGCACATACAACGACGATTTTGTAGCCCCTACACCAGGAGCTGAGTGCTTAACCTGTTTTCTTGTCAATGCAAACTCACCAAGATAATGTCCTATCATCTCTGGAACTATCGTAACAGTTTTAAATCCGTTACCCTGATGGATCCCTACTTTAAGTCCTACCATCTCGGGTAGGATTATCATATCTCTGGAATGTGTTTTAACGATCACTTCTTTTCCTGCTTTTTTTGCTTCTCTTACCCTTGCCATTAGTTTTTTTTGTCTTTCTGGGAAATCTCTCTTCAATGTTCTTCTCTTCCTCGAAGGAAGCAATGTGATAAACTTATCCATAGGCATTTTTTCAAGTTCTTTCATTGAATATCCCCTATAAGTAAATTCCTTTTTAGCCATTTCTATCTCCTCTTTCCAGTCCTTTTTGCAGATATGAGTCCAACTTTTCTTCCTGGTGGTGTTCCTCTGGAGACTGTAGAGGGTCTTCCAATGTGCTGGTGTCCGCCCCCACCGAACGGATGATCAACTACATTCATAGCTACCCCAGAAACTCTAAAGAAGGGTCCAGCTTTGCTTCTATAAGCATGATACTTTTTGCCAGCCTTCACAAAGGGTTTTTCCTTTCTTCCTCCTCCTGCAACGATCCCGACTGTGGCTCTGCATTTAGATTTAAATGTTTTCATTACTCCAGAGGGTAACTGGACGATACATTCACCTTCTTTTTTTGATACTAAAGTTGCAAAACTTCCAGATGATCTTATAAGCTTACCTCCATCCCCCGGAGCTACCTCTATGTTGTGGAGAAGAGTTCCTTCAGGCAAATTTTTTAGGGGGAGTGTGTTTCCTATCCTTACCGGTGCATTTTCGCCTATACATATACGTTCACCGATCGTTATCGACTCAGGAGCCAAGATATACCCTTTCATTCCGTCTTCAAACTTTACCTTTGCTAGAGGTGCAGTTCTCGCACAGTCAAAAATTATATCTATAACTTTTCCATGTATAGTTTTACCAGCTTTCGGGTATCTAATTTTATATTTATACCTGTGAGACGGTGCTTTATACACCCCACTGGATCCTTTTCTCTGAGATCTTGTTCTGTGACCCATTTAGAACACCCCTATCTTCGTGGCAACCTCGTCTGCAAGGTACTCCTCTTTCAATTTTACGTACGCTTTCTTTCTTCCATCTGGTAGGATCATTGTACTTACCTTAGCCACTTCTACTTCATATAGCTCTTCAACAGATTTTTTGATCTCTATTTTTTTAGCGTTTCTTCTTACTATGAAGGCAAGCCTATTTTCACTCTCCATCATTGTAACATTCTTTTCTGTAATAAGAGGGTGGACTAGAATATCATAAGGATCCATTTATACACCTCCAAAAAGAGAATCTAATTCTTTAAAAGCGGATTTTGTCCAGATTACAAGACGTCCTGGCTCAGTTCCCGGAGCAAGATACTCTGCTCCGAGATTCCTTACCTGCACAACATCAACACCCGGATGATTTCTTGCTCCATAAAAAATACCTAGATTCTTAGATACAACTATCAAAGGGCCTTTTTTTCTTTTATATTTTCTTCCTCTCATCTTTCCTTTTCCTGCCCTTATCTTCTTCTTTTTAGCTCTGAGGATATCATCCCATATACCCAGTTTTTTGAATATCTCTCTCGTCTCCGATGTTTTTTTTATTTTTTCAAACTCATCTTCTACAACTAAAGGTAGTTCTTTTACATTGTCTATTTTATGTCCTCTGGCAAGAACAACATCCTTGTCTGACGTAAAAGCTATAGCAGAAGCTATGGCAAATCTTCTCTCCTTTTTATTTATCTTTTCTTTGTATTTTTTTTCAACCTTTGGAGGGAAAGCCTTTCTTCCGCCCACAGCAGATGTTACAAAAGCTACTCTTCTCGGACCTGATTTCATTCTCGGGACCCTCGATATCCCTCTATTTTTGCCAGGCGACTCTGCTGATGTTCTTTTTCCAGCTTCTACGTACGTTCCGTAAGGCTGAATTCTATGAGTAATACCTGCCAGAACAGCCCTTTTTATTAAATCTTCCCTTTTTTCAGTATTAAATACTCTTGGGACTTCAATCTTTTCAATAATTTCTCCATCTAAAGAATAAACGTTAATTTGTGACATTTATCCACCCTGTTGAGATTTTGTAGAGATAAAAGTTATTTTTGGAGCTCCTTTTGGGAGATGAATGGGCTCTCTTATACATGCTCTCATTCTAACTAATCTTTTTTTACTCCCTGGAACGCTTCCCTTCACAATAGCATACTCGTTCTTCAAAACTCCATAATTCAAAAAACCCCCTTTTGGTGTTATGTCCTGAGAATCGATCTTCAAAATCCTTTTATTGTACTCAGTTCTTTTGTGATATCCCATTTGCCCGGCCATGGGCACCGTCCACATAGTTCTCCTAGGTTTCCACGGCCCTATACTGCCTACATGTCTTTTCGCATCATTCGTTTTTCGATTCTGAATCTTGACACCCCACCTTTTCACCTGCCCCTGGAATCCTTTTCCTTTCGTAATGGCTATCACATCGATGTAATCTCCGTCATTGAAAACCTCTTTTATACCGATCTCCTTTCCCAGAATACTCATGCAGTATTTTATTTTCTCTTCCACATCTTTTCCGCCTACACCTATCTCCATTATCTCCGGTTTCTTTTTGAATCCTACCTTTCTTGGCGTTGTTGCGGCTATGATCCTCACATCATCAGGTTTTAAAGTACCAATCTTAACTTCTTTCTTTTTTTTGGGTTTACTGATCTTTCTCTCCATGTCTTTGATATGTTCTGCCCATATCTCTTTCAATACCTTTCCATTTCTGTAGAATCTTACAGCTGCTACATACACGGGAGGGGTCTCTACTATCGTTACAGGTATCTGTAACTCCTTTCCCTTCGTAATCGCATGTACTCTGTCATCTACTTTAAATACGTGCGTCATCCCCGCCTTGTATCCAGGGAAATCCAAGAGTTTGCATTTTTCGATCTTCGGCCAACTACTTATCCTTGGATAAATTCTCTTCGCTCTCTTTCTCGGAGTGTAAGCGAGTGATCCTCTTCTCGGTCTGTGACCTTTTCCACTAGATGTACCCATAACTCTAACCTCCATTAATCTGGAAAAATGAGAATGATGTTTCTGCTACATCATTCCTTAGTTATATATTAGCTTCATATGCTTTTTATATACTCGGCCATTTTACTTTTTCCAGAATGTCTTTAAATATCTTTCGTTCATACTTCTCGAGTTTACTGTGTTATATGCTTTCTAATTTCTACAATCTTAACATTGAATATCAATGTTTTTCCAGCCAGAGGATGATTTGTATCCACCACAATCTCATTTTCATTTATCTCAATTACCTTGCCGCTTCCATATTCCGTATACATCCTATCTCCAATTTTGAGATTTTGAATATCCAATGTTATAATGAATTTTCCATCTTCCTCTTTTACAAATGCAGTTCCGTTTTTTGTATTCAGTTTTGGTTCAAAGATCCTTTCGATCGTGAAACTTTCTTCAGTTTCATTAAGTAATTTTGCTTTGAAATATTTCAGAACTATCTCTTCATTAACAGTTTTCTGTTTTATTTTGACGTTACCTTCTGACGTTATCTCTAAAATATCAGCTTTTCCATACTCTGTATTAATTTCCCCTCCTACCATCGGCTCTCCATATTTTTCTCTGAACTCTTTTTCTGGAATATCTCTTTCTTTCATTATAGTTTCCCTTATGGGAACTTCGTCCACTGTCTTTATATGTTTCACCTTTTCTTCTTTATAATTCCCGTATGCTTCCTCTGGAGTTAGTTTTATCGTTTTTTCTTCACCTACCTCCATTCCTAAAAGCTGTTCTTCAAAAGCTTTTAAAAGTTCCACTTCCGCGTACTCAACAGTGTTTATTTTTAATGGTTTGTATTCATATTTTTTCTGGAAACTCTCTGCTTTCTTCGTGGCGTTATCGTCTGCGATACTCCTATAAGTCGTATCAAATACCTCTCCATTCTCGAGTTTACCTGTATAATCGACAAGAACTTGATCTCCCTCTTCAATGATCCATTCTTTATTATATTTTACCAGTTCCTCTATCTTTGCTTTCATTTTTATATATTTTAATATTTTTACTTTTATTTTTTCATCTGTTAGATCTGCGATCTCTACAGGCAAATACTGCCCATAGATATTTATGATGGTAGTTGCACCGATCTCAGGGTCGTGTTTGATATATATCTTGTTCTCTTCCTCGTTTATCTCTTCAACTACAGCCTTTCCATACTTCGAATAGAATTCTTCTCCTACTTTTGAGACAAACTCTATATAAACATTTTCTTCATCTATCTTGGCTACTACCGCTTTTCCAAAGGCAGTGTCTATTATTTCTCCTTCTTTCGGAGTTTTGAATACCTGAGTGAACTGTGATATGGGCATCGATGCATTCAAGTCCGTACTTTCGACTCTGTTAAGCTCTATAATTTCGGGTAACTCATAGTACGGAGCTGGATCCCCACTTATGAAAATATCTTCACTTCGGATATTGAATGTTACTATATCCCCAACTTTTTTGCCCAAGAAGTGTTTATCTATTTTCTCCAACGCTCTTTCAATACCTTTGTCGTACACATACCCCACCCTGTATTTAAGAGGATTGTATCTGTGCGAATCATCCAATTCTGTCTCCCACGTAGCATTTTCATCAACGATGCTGGAAAAGAAGGGATATTCATTTTCATATACACCTATATAATTTATAGTGATTGTATCTCCCAGTCCAACAGTATTCTCCCATTCTTTCTTTACCTCATTATAATTATAAAATAGAAAACAACATAGAATTATTATAAAAACTATCAATCCTGAATAAATGATCTTTCTTTTCTGATAAAGGAAACTCATCTGAAGTTTTTTCCTCTCCATTTTTTTCTGAAGTTTTGTTTTTCTTTCTTTTTTTCTTTTTATTTTGTCTTTTTTCTTTGCCACATGATCACCTAATTACAAGATTATTACCATACATAAAAACTTTGTTCTATAAAATATATTCCTATCCCAAGATAATATCAATCAGTACAGCAAAAGCGATCAGTATAACTGCGGATGTGTTCATTAAAATTAAAAAACTATAGCCTCTACCTACCGATACACACAAGTGCAAAACCTGCATATGTGAGAAAATCTACATAATAACGAAGTATCAAGTTCTTGATTTCACATAATAAAGTTACAACTACGAAAATAGTTATATCAATGAGGGCAACTTTTTTTAGGAAACTATTCAGTTTCATGACACTCTCTTTGTTTTTTATCTAAAATTTACTTCATTATTTTTAAACATTTGTACAATCATAAATATTCAATTAGCAGGTCTATTATTGAGTTTTCAGCAGATACAAGCTCTTCATGTAATGTAGAGTTTGAAACTCCAACATCATCTGCAATCTTTTTCAATGTGGTTTTTCTTGGATAATTGTAGTATCCCATCGAATACGCCTTTTTCAGTACTTTCAGCTGCTTCTCTGTTAACCTTTTCCTTATTTTGTCAAGACTCAGGAAAATGGAAGACTCGGGATCCTGAAATTTATGCACGCTTTCTATCCTGACCTCAGAGTATTTTTTCAGTTCATTAATTATATTTTTTAAAGTATCTCTGTCAGGGACCAGTATCTTGTAATGTTTTGCACCGTTCATTGTGTATATTGGATTTGGCAGGAGGTAAAAACAGTTGTTTTTTGCAAGTACTTTATGCACTCTATATTTATTTTCACAGTTGCATACTGCTTCAACTATCATTTCATTTTCTTCTTTGGAAACTATATTAAGTTTGACAATACTCTTATCCTTGAGGGCATCTCTATAGGCATCCATCAGAATATTTTTACCCTTAAAACTCCATCTGCTCAGCCCTTTTTCTTCCTGTATGGAAAAAACCTCCATTTTTAGTTCTTTATATTTTTCAGATATTTTCTGAGCCCAGCAACCTTTCGGTTTTATCATGAATCCAGCTTCAAGCATATCCGAATATATTCGGGAAAACATTTAAAGGTTTCGCTGCAAACATAATGGCATGTTAAATGTAATATTAGGTACTCAATGGGGAGACGAAGGCAAGGGGAAAATAACAGATTTCTATGCTAAAAAAGCAGATGTTGTCGTGAGATTTCAGGGTGGAAACAACGCAGGTCATACGGTGATCGTCGGTGAAAAGGTTTACAAGTTCCATATAATTCCATCGGGATCTGTGGAAGAAAAGATGCTTGTACTGGGAAACGGTGTCGTGGTGGATCCAAAGATTCTTCTTGAAGAAATAGAGACTCTGGAAAATGAAGGAAAAAATGTTAACTTATACATAAGTGAGAGAGCTAATGTCATAATGCCGTATCATAAGATAGAAGATGATATCCATGAAAATCTGAAGGGAAACTTAAAAGCTGGAAGCACGAAGAGAGGAATAGGCCCCTGTTATGCCGATAAAATAGCAAGATTCGGGATCAGATTTGCAGATCTTATCGATGATGAAGTCTTCAGGGAAAAACTTTCTATGGTACTCCCGATGAAAAACAAGATCTTCAAAGTATTTGGAAAGGAACCACTGGATTACAACCAAGTATATGAAGAGTATTCAAAGTACGGAAGAATTTTTAGGAAATACATTACAGATACATCTCTTTTATTAAATAAGTTTTTAAAAGAGAATAAAAACATTCTTTTGGAAGGTGCGCAGGGGACACATCTTGATATCGATCATGGTATATATCCATATACTACATCTTCGCATACCATAGCTGGAGGAGCATGCATAGGTGCAGGTATTCCTCCTCAAAAAATAGGAAATGTCATTGGCGTTGTAAAGGCCTACACATCGAGAGTCGGCACCGGTCCTGTCCCCACTGAGCTTGAAGACAAAACAGGAGAACATTTAAGAGATGTAGGTAAGGAATACGGGACTACCACAGGAAGACCGAGGAGATGCGGGTGGCTGGATCTTGTTATGGTGAGATACGCTCACAGGATAAACGGACTTACAGGAATTGCGTTAACAAAGTTAGACGTACTCTGCGGACTTGAAAAAGTAAAAATAGCTATAGCTTACGAGTACAATGGGGAAAAAATAGAGGAGTTTCCTGCAAACATGAAAGTTCTTAGTAAATGCAAACCCATATATAAAGAATTTGAAGGCTGGGGAGAATTCAACAGAGGAAAAATAAAAAAAGAAGGATACAAAGGTCTTCCAGAAAAAGCGAGAGAGTATGTAGAGTTTATATCAGAATTCATAGGAGTTCCAATCTCTCTGATATCTTACGGACCCAAAAGAAGTGAAACAATACTCTTAGAAGAGCTGTTTTGATGAAACCGTCAGAGCTTACAATGGCAGCTCTTTTTGCTGCTCTGACTGGCATCGCTGCCCAGTTTCAGATACCTATAGAGATAGTGCCTGTAAGCCTTCAAACTCTCTTTGTTCTTTGTGCTGGAGGAATCCTTGGGAGGAAAGGTGCTATTTCTATGATAATCTACCTTTTCATGGGTATAGTTGGAATGCCTGTTTTTGCAGGAGGGAAAGGGGGTATCGGAGTTTTGATGGGTCCGACAGGAGGTTACGTGATCGGCTTTATTTTCGCAGCATATACTGCAGGTTTTTTGATAGAAAAGAAAAAGAATATGTTACTCTCTATGATCATTGCAAGCTTTGTAATATACATTTTCGGATTGCCGTGGCTGTGTCTTTTTGTAGGAAGTATTAAGAACGCTTTTTTGATAGGGATGTTACCTTTTATAATAGGAGATATTGCCAAGGCTTTCGGAGCTTATTTAATTACGAAAGAAGTGAGGAGGTACTATTCTCTGTATTGATTAACCAAAACTAATATTTTCATTTGTTTCAAATGTTTTTGGTATAACTGTTTTTTGTTCCTTTGGAAGTTCTAAATCGATTATTTCTCCAAAACTCCCCTTTCATACTTCCGCTTCGTTATACTTCCTGAAGTATACTCACTCTTCAGTTTCTGGATTTTCTCCCCAAGTTCCTCCTTTGTTACCATGAACACACCCGTAATGATATGTTATCTAACTATATTCCTGTTTAAAAAGATTACGGTTTCCACACTTTTAAGAAATCAACTCTGCCAAAATCTTTGTCCTTAGTTGCTATATTCTTTATATTATAGAATCTGCATGTTGTTACATGAATAGCATCTGCAGTTAAAAGATTGTATTTTTCTGCTATGTCTATTGAGTCTAAGGCTATTTTCGAGTCTACACTCAGAATTTTCAGACCAGATAGAGAGAGTTCTGATATATAATCCCTATATTCTTTTACAGGATTGTATACTGCTTTAGAACTTCTGATTATTTTTCTTAAATCCTTTATATTTTTTGTTTCTGTATACTTTGAAGCCTCCGCTATGAGTATCTTAAAAAAGACTTCATCTAATACTAAGGAATCAGTGAATGCTTTTATCTCCTCTTTCTCAATTCTTAATAGAAAATCAGTTGAGGACTGACCATATTTTTCATGATCTACAGCATTATAAATGAATATATTGGCATCAACAAATATATCTTCTTTCCGATCAAAATCTGTAAGAAGCATCGGATCATCCTTTCATCTTGAGATATATCTCTTCAAGCTCTTCATCCGATAACTTAGATCCTTTTACAATCCCCCTTACCTTTTCTGTTAATGATTTGGGCTTCAGAATGATATAATTCTCTTTAACTATGATCTCTATATCTTCTGTTCTCAGTTGATCTATTATCTTTTTTGATATGAATGTGTTCTTTTCCATTTTCTCACTGCTTTATACTTTGTGTTTTACTTATAAAAAGTTTACTTTATAACAGACTCCTTTCACCTTTCAATGGGAATTCCTCTAAATAAAGCTCAGTAGTCTCTTTGAGATTTTTCAAAGTGTCTTCTATTGTTTCCTCTGAATGTTCCTGCCTCAGGGCACTCTGCAACATACGTATCTTCCTTGTAGAATATGGCTGTCAATGTTTTCATATTTTTAATAAGAGGTTTGGATTATTTAAATATTCTCTCTTGCTTTTTAACAATTCTCATTACCAATAGATAACTGCTTCTAAATCAGTCATTTTCGCTATTTCTACAAAATCCCTGTCTTTCGAGACAATCTTCTCTACTCCATGCGCCACAGAAATACCTGCAATTATTACGTCGAGTGCATTTACTGAAACTCCCATTTTGAGGAGTCTTGCCATTATCTCACTGGATTTCTCTGCTGAGTTCATATCCAAATTCAGGATTCTTATTTCAGAAAAGAACCTTCTGAAAAACTTCTCTTCTTTTCTCGCTTTCTTGTGAAATATCCCAGAAAAGATTTCATAATATGTAATTACGGTGGTCGCCACATCTGCATCGGCAATAACATGTAGCGTTTCTTCTTTTCCTCTGAAGAAGTCAATGAGAAAACTTGTGTCGAGTATTATCATAGTCTCACTTTTGAGAGTTCTCTTATTTTCTTGGAGTCTTTTTCTATGGAATCTAATACTTCTCTGTCTTTTAATCCTCCAAAAAAGCTCATGAGATCTATATTTTTTTCCTTCGCTAATCTTTCTATGACATCGCTGAAACTCTCGTCTTCTTTTTTGGATCTCTTGAGAATTTCATACACGCTATCTTTTATGGATATTGTTTTTGTTCCCATGCATCTATGTATGCATACACAACTATATAAATGTATTGGTCTATGAGATGAAAGAGCATGAAAAAAATCATCCTCAACTTTAAATATATAAAAAACAAGTTTCTCTATGTTGCAGATAGATAAAGAAAAACTCTTAGAAGAACTGAGAAAATTAAATCCCAAAAAAGTGGGACTCCAGTTCCCTGAAGGTCTTAAGTCAAAAGCTATTGAAATAGCTGATATGCTCGATTATGAAGTTTTTATTTATGGAGGTAATACATATGGGGCGTGTGATGTAGCAGATGAGGAACTTAGTTTCTGCGACTGTCTGATCCATTTCGGACATGCAGAGATTCCCCTGAAGTTTAAAATACCTGTAATATTCATGGAGGTATTTGATGATATCGATCTTGTTCCTTCACTCAAAAAAAATCTTGATCATTTGGAAAAAAAAGGAAAAAACATAGGACTGGCAACTACAGTTCAGCACATACCGCAACTGAAAAATGCAGAAAGCTTTTTAAAAAGTAGCGGATTTAATGTTTATATAGGCAAAGGCACGGAAAGAATAAAGTATGATGGCCAGGTTTTGGGCTGCAATTTTTCAGTGTGCACGAACATTGAGGATAAAGTTGATTATTTCCTTTATATAGGAACTGGATACTTTCATCCTCTCGGTATAACCCTCAATACAGGAAAAGAGGTATTTCTCATAGATCCATATACAAAAAAAATAGAAAATTTGGAGCATGAGAAAACAAAACTTCTAAAAAAAAGGTATGCAGTTATAGAAAAGGCAAAAGATGCAGAAAAATTTGGTCTCATTGTCTCGACTAGAAAAGGACAGTACAGAATGAAAGAAGCGTTATATATCAAAAAAGAGCTGAAAAACTTAGGGAAAAAAGCTTATATCTTTTTAACAAGGGAGATAAGTCCTGAGGAACTTAGAGGTTTTAATATGGATGCCTACGTTATCTGTGCCTGCCCCAGGATAGCAATAGACGATCAATCAAGATACGAAAAACCTATATTAACGGTGAGTGAGGTAAGTTTAATAAGTCAAACAAAAGAATATGAGTTTGATGTAATAGGAGGTATTTAAATGACAAAGAAAAATGGAGAATTTGTTCTCCCGGGAGATCTTCTGGGAGTAAGTGAAGAGTTTATTCCAGGATATGGTGCGTATGAAGATGGAGGTAAGGTCTATTCCTCGATAGCAGGCATCGCAAAACTGGATTTTGAAAAAAAGAAAGCTTTTGTTGATCCTCTAACAGATGTTCCACCAGTACCTAAAGAAGGAGACATAGTGCTCTGTGAGGTAACGGGCATTAGAGAAAAAATAGCAATGGTGGAGATCATTGCATTAAAGAAAAACTCTCAAAGAGCTCTGGCCGCTTCCCCAATGGCGAGGATATATATATCGCAGACTAGTAGAAGATATGTGACAGATATCTCGCGCGAGTTTCAAACTGGCGATCTCGTTAGAGCTAAAGTAGCGAATGTAAAAAGGACACCTATCGAGCTTTCCACAATTGAAGAGAATCTTGGAGTGATAAAAGCTTACTGCTCCAAATGTAAGCATCCTCTGGAAAAAAAGGATAATAAACTTGAATGTCCCAATTGCGGCAATACCGAGTTTAGAAAGATAGCTTCAGATTATAGGAAAGGAGTTTTTTGAGGTGAGAAAATGGAGATAGAAATATTAAAGTCTCAAAAAAATGAACTGGAGTTCAGAATTATCGGAGAAGATGATACATTTGCAAATCTTTTGAGAAAAATTC
Organism: Thermococci archaeon; assembly: GCA_003660605.1. Taxonomy (GTDB): domain Archaea; phylum Methanobacteriota_B; class Thermococci; order Methanofastidiosales; family B48-G16; genus B48-G16. The sequence continues at coordinate 1,779 of QMUN01000002.1, read as the reverse complement.
TGCATGAGGATAATCACGTAAGTTTTGCAGCATACAGAATAGTCCATCCGTTAACAGAGAGGGACAAACCGATATTTAAACTCGTCACAGATGGAAAAGAATCACCTGTAAAGGCATTGACAAAGGCAGCAAAAAAAACAAAAACTCTTGCAAAAAAATTTAGAGAGGAACTTATTGATAAGGTATAAAAATGTCACTGGAAAAATTTGGAGACTCCTTTATAAATTTTGTTTATTCATTAGCCAAATCGCAGGTTCTGGGAGAATACGATGGAGTAAAAGTTCCAAATTCCTGTTTAGCTGAAGCGCTTACGCTCTCGAAAATTGAATCTCCAAGAAGAAGTGATAAACACAAGAAAGGTGATTTTGTAGAGAAAATAGTTGCAAAATCATGGATAGATGGAAAAATAACAGAAGAATGTGTGGATATAATAAAATCAGCGATCATGAAGTACGATTTAAAAGAGAGAAATGAAGAAAGAAAAGCAATAATTGAAGGTTTTAAAGATCTTTTAAATGAAATAAAAAAAAGATGTTAGATCTTTGGTTTTCTTGGAAGTCCACCCGGTTTTGAAGGCTTGGGCTTAACTTTTTCTTCTTCGAAAGGCTCTTTTCTTTTTGGAATCTTTGGAGAGATCTTCTTTGTCCTAAAGAGGAAGAATAGAACTACCAAGACCGCTACTATAGCTACGGCATAGTACTTCAATTTATTGCTCGGCGGCTTCTCTTCCGTGATTGTAGCGGATTCTTCCACAGTTTGGTCTGCAACTACGTCTTTTGTAAACGATTTGTCTATATATCCTGCTTTTGTAACTCTTATCGAGTGCCCGCCTTCTTCTATGTTTTCTATAAGCAGTATTCCGTCTTCATCGGTCTTACCTTTCATCTCGTTATCAATGAAAACATTTACATCTGGAATAGGATTTCCCTTTTCATCTTTGACAGTTATTTTCAAATTTCCCTTTTTAATTGGAGGCGGCGTTGTTACAATTTCAGAGGATAGGATAATACTCTTTGTGACCGTCTTTCCTCCGAAAACATCCACTTCCACTGTCTCTGTATTGTATCCCTCAAGACTTACTTCTATTGTGTATTTACCGCCCTCCAATTGGAATGACGCTTCTCCGTTCTCTGCAGTTTTCTCTTCTACAATATCACCATTAAGCATGATCTTCACAGTGGCATCCAGCTTATTCTCATCTTTATCGTGTATCGCTACAGTAAGTATGCCCTTTTTTGACTTCATTTCAAGCGTTTCTATATTGTACCTTTCTTTAGGCTTCACGCTAAATACGCTGGATTTGAACTTCTCGTAGCCTTCCATCTCTATCTCAATATAATAACTTCCCGGTGCCACACTGTCTATCGTAAATCCCATGTTAGATGATGTTACGCTCGTAACGAGGGTACCTTCCTGTGTATACAGTTTTACAGTAGCTCCAACAATTCTTTTTCCTAACTCATCGGCCACTACACCATATACCGACCCCGAAATACTTATAGTTATCGGATTTGTCTTTGGTGAATCGAGTGTCTGGCTGAGAACTACCCTTACTTTTTGATCCTCGTATCCGACAACACCTATTTCATACGTATGTCCTATCTCTACTTCCATAACGAAGTTTCCGTTAGTATCGGGTGCAGTTGTTTCATAGGGAGATGTCTTTCCATCCTGGTATGCAACCACCTGGTACGGCACGGTATTATCATCAAAATGGATAGTTCCAATAATTAGGTCATAGCCTTTTTTGTAGAGTTTTACAATTTTTTCTGTATCCGC
>QMUN01000001.1 GCA_003660605.1 Thermococci archaeon | reverse complement strand
GCCATATATGGTGACGGTGAGATTGTGTCCATACTTGAAGAGGAACCCTCCCTGAATGTTACTATTTTTTCATCTGAAAAGGATCTGAGAGAAGCGGTGCTGGAAGGAGAATACGACGGAGGATTACTTGTGTCTCCCGCCCCAAAGCTCCTGATCTCTGGAAAAAGTTTGTTAAACGAAAGAGTAACGATAGGAGCCACTCTGACAAATGCGTTTCGGGAAGTTTCAGGTAAAGAAGAGACCATACTCTTCGAAACAAAGGAAATTGGAACTGATGAATACCCATGGAAGGTAAGATTTATACCCTTCCTAACGATGATCGCAGTACTGGTAGCAGGCATGATCATCTCGGCATCTCTCATAGAAGAGAGAGAAAAGAAGATACTGGATGCAGTACTGGTGACACCCATCACGCCGCTTGAGTTCATAATGGCCAAAGCCCTCTTTGGATTATTTCTTGGATTGATACTGGGCATTATCATCCTGGTGCTAAATGGAGCCCTTACCAGTGGGTTTTTACTCATCATGTTGTTTTTAATTCTGGGGACAACTTTTACCGTGGCGTTAGGATTGATGGCAGGAGTGGTGATGGACAACATCACAGATTTAATAACAAGAATAAAAATCTTTGGATTGATTTTGTATTTTCCTGCACTCATCATCATGTTTCCCCAGATACCGCAGTGGCTCGGCAAGTTCTTCCCAACGTACTACTTCATCGATCCAATTTTTTCCATAACGCAAAAAGGGGCAGGATGGTCGGATGTCTGGTGGAAAGCAGTAATTCACGTGATCTGTGATGTTATAGTTCTGGCTCCCGCTGCGAAGGTTTTGAGAAAAAGAATGCTCGGAAAAAAGATAAAAGCTTGAAATATACAATTTTTTTATTTTTGAAATCTATTCTGATTCAATCAACGAACCTTATCATTTCCTTTGTCATCCTTCTCAGTGATGCTTCTGGTATTTTGGCAGGGTAACCCACGGGCGTCACAGTAGCGACGTAGTGTTCTTTTGGAATTCCCAGTGCTTCTTTCACTTGGATCCTATCCATATCAGCAATCCAACAGGTACCGAGGCCATGAAGCCATGAGGTAAGAATGAAATGGTATGCTGCAATGCATCCATCCTGAACGTGGCTCATTGATAATTCTGGATCCGAGCATATTGCAACAGCTATTGGCGCCCGCGACAATGGTGCACTGCTGTTTCCTCGAAGAGAGGCGAGAAGTTCCAGCGTTTTTTTATCACGGATCACAACAAAGTAGTACGATTGAGAGTTTTTGGCAGTTGGAGAAAACCTGCAGACCTCAAAGATCCTCCAGAGAACTTCATCAGGCACCTCTCTGTTCCCAAAGTACCTTATGCTTCTCCTGTTTTTTAGAAGCTCTTCTCCATCGTGATATGATTGTAAAGGATGAAGAAAGCACTGGAACTCTATGGTGCGATTCTCAGGGTCATTGGCAAAGAAGTGGTATATGTGATACTTTTCATTTTCTTTAGGCTCGGCTAATGCTATTTCTCTGAGTCCACGGTATGCAAGATCAACTTCCTCTTTTGTTCGGTAGAAAAATGTTATCACGCCATTTTTTTCGCAGGTTTCGCTCTTGCAGAATCCCAGTAAGAAATTGCCGTGCTTCAAGATGACGCAGTTCTCCTGTTCCAGCCACACCGTTGCTCCAATCGAAAGATAAAATTCCTTTATTTTCATTAGATCTTTCGTTCTGAAAAATATGATGCCTGACATACCCCCAACACCTTTTTTAGATATAAAAAACTTTGGATACTGTTCCTTTAAATCTTGATTACTTCTTGATCTCACACCATAAATATCGTCAGAATGCCTATCAAAACACAAAAAATTATGCCTATCTTTACGGTGAATCTCATTATTTCTCCTTCTCTTCCCAGTATGTTTGTTACCGAAGCTGCAAGCACCATATCTGTGGGAGAGAACATTTTTCCTATTGCCCCTCCAGCAGTTTGTGACCCAAGTATCAGTAGTGGATTTATTCCAAGATTTTTTGCTGTAGTATACTGGAAAGCTCCGAGTAGCATATTTGAACTCGTATTACTTCCTGTGATGAATGTTCCCAGAGCTCCTATCATCGGCGAGAAGAATGGAAATAGAAAGAATGTAGCTTTCTGAGCTAAAATGGAGATCATCCCTGAGTCCCTCATTAAAGAGGATAACGATAAAATGGCTGCTATGGAAACAAAGCTTGGAATAGTTGTTACGGTAGTATCTCTCAATATTTTTTTCGTATCGATACCAAAACCTTTCTTTTTATAAACGATATACGAGATAAAAGCAGAGAAAAGTATGAAGCTTCCCGGATGTGCAAAAATCTTTATAGGATTGTAGCTCATAATAGCAGGATTTGTCCATATTTTTGTAGAGGTCTCCGGAAATGAAAATCCAAAAACACAGTGGGTATTTGCAAAAGAGGACAATGGAGTGAGCATTACCAAAAGTACCACCGCTATAAGAATGTAATAAGGTAAAAATGCAGAGTGAAAACTCGTTCCTCCCTTATTCTCTATTTTTTTATTTCTACGTGCCAAAAGAAATCCGAGAATCAATCCTACGATTCCAGAGGTGAATGACGCCATACACGGCTCTATCCTCACTATTATGTTTAACGTAATCCCCATTAGAATCCCTAAGATCAGGATATGAGGGAATCCCTTTTTTACAGCTTTAAAACCTCCATAGATGTAAGAGATTACAAACCCTGTCAGGATGCAGATAATGGATAGAAAAAAAGCTCCAAAGGCTGCGAATATCAATGATTCTTCAGGACCCAACTGCGTAACAAGCCTTGCCGCCAGGTACGATGCACCCATGGAACCAAAGGTAACAGACCATGCACATCCTATGAGAGGTACTATCGCTGAAACAATTGGCGAGTACCCCATCCCCATTAAAAGTGGAGCGGTAACAACGACGGGCGTTCCAAATCCTGTGACTCCTTGAAGAAAAGAAGGAAATATCCACCCCACTATCAATAACTGCAAGAGTTTGTCTGAAAATGCTTTGAATTTCTCTTTTATAACTTTGAAACCCCCCGTTGTGTCTATAAGTTTATATACCAATAATGCAGGCCAGATTATATAGATTATCCAGAATGTCATCCACAGTCCCTTGCCAAAACTTACCGCAATGAGTTTTCCATCGGCTCCGAGATATATGCTTACGAGAAGAGTATAAAATAGAGATATGAGTGCTGCCCTTTTGATACTCGTCTTAAATCCAAGAAGGAGAACTAAAAGAATTATTATCGGGATGATCGAGATTATGAAGTTCATACCGATATTAAATAGAAGAATTTATTAAAGTTTTCTAATCCACTTTGTCCTGTTTCATTAAAGATTTATCCTCGCCGCTGAAAGTATTTAACATTTACATGCCAAAAAATCTGTTAATGGGAAAGTATTTAAATAAAAAAATCCTATAAAAGATGAGGGAGTTGGACTCATACTCAAAATAATTCAAACATGCGATTCACCCCAACTTCCTCATTATTTCCCATATCTTTTAAAATAACTCAGGACTCGGAGATGCATGAGAACCACCTACCGTAAAGTTTTTATATCACGATAAATCCAGTTTTTTGTAGGTGTTGATCATGAAAAAATCCAAGAAAAAAAAATCTGATGAGAAGGATAAGATCATTAAAGAGAAGGATAAAATCATTGAGAATAACTTAAATCAGATGAAAAAGATGCAGGCTGACTTCATAAACTTCAAAAACAGGATAGAAAAAGAAAAAGAGGAGTTTGTAAAATATGCCAATAGAGAGCTTATGCTCAAACTTTTAGATGTTCTGGATAATCTCGAAAGAGCTTCGCAGACAGAGGATGAAGGAATAAAACTTATATATAAACAGTTTAAAGATATTTTGGAAAAAGAAGGCTTGGAGGAGATAGATACCACTGGAAAGTTCGATCCCTATTACCATGAAGTAATAGCTGTAGAAAACTCAGATTGTGAAGAAGGAAAGATTATTGAAGTGCTTCAAAAAGGATATTTACTCAACAATAAAGTGTTGAGACACTCAAAAGTTAAAATATGTAAGAGGTGATAAAATGGGAAAAATTCTTGGAATAGATTTAGGAACTACAAATTCATGCATGGCTGTAATAGAAGCTGGAACACCGAAAGTGATCCCAAATGCTGAAGGAAACAGGACGACGCCATCAGTAGTTGCATTTACGAAAGAAGGACAGATGATAGTTGGAGAACCTGCAAAGAGACAGAGTATAAGCAATCCAGAGGGTACAGTCGCATCAATAAAAAGAAAAATGGGTACAAAAGAAAAAGTCAGAATAGGAAATAAAGAGTATACCCCAGAAGAGATATCTGCATTTATTCTTCAGAAGATGAAGAGGGATGCTGAAAATTATCTTGGTGAAACAATAAAGGAAGCTGTTATTACAGTTCCCGCTTATTTCAATAACTCTCAGAGAGAGGCAACAAAGGCGGCAGGGGAAATAGCAGGACTGGAGGTAAAAAGAATAATAAACGAGCCTACAGCTTCATGTCTGGCTTACGGTCTTGACAAGATCAAAGAAGATCAGACTATTCTTGTTTATGATTTAGGAGGAGGAACATTTGATGTTTCCATACTGGATGTAGGTGAAGGTGTTTTTGAGGTAGTTGCTACAAGTGGGGATACACATTTAGGTGGAGATGACTGGGACAAAAAAATAATGGATTATCTTATAGAAGAGTTCAAAAAAGAAACTGGAGTAGATATTTCCAAAGATAAAATGGCACTGCAGAGATTGAAGGATGCTTCTGAAAAAGCTAAGATCGAACTTTCGAGCGTGATGCAAACTGAGATCAATCTCCCCTACATAACAGCTGATTCCTCAGGACCAAAGCACCTTGTAAAAACACTGACAAGAACGAAGTTTGAAGCATTGACAGAGGATCTTTTAAAGCGAACAGAAGAACCGATAACACAGGCTTTGAAAGATGCCAAATTGGAACCAGAAAATATAGATAAAATACTTCTTGTTGGAGGAGCTACAAGGATGCCTGCTGTACGAGAGTTAGTAAGACGATACTTTGCTAAGGATCCTAGAAAGGACATAAATCCTGATGAATGTGTGGCGATGGGAGCTGCGATACAGGGAGGAGTTCTTGGAGGAGAGGTTAGAGATATACTCCTTCTGGATGTTACCCCATTGTCTCTTGGCGTGGAGACTAAGGGAGCATTATTCACACGTGTAATTGATAGGAATACAACGATACCATGCGAAAAATCTAAAATATTTACAACTGCAGAGGATTACCAGACATCTGTTGACATTAACATACTTCAAGGTGAGAGACCACTGGCAAAGGATAATCATTCCCTTGGCAGATTTACTCTCTCGGGTATACCTCCAGCACCTATGGGAATTCCGCAGATAGAGGTTACGTTCAAGATAGATGCAAATGGGATAATGCACGTAACTGCAAAGGATTTGGCTACAAAAAAAGATGCTTCGATAACTATAAGCGGCTCGGCTACGCTCAAAGATGAAGAGATAGAAAAGATGAAAAAAGAAGCCGAAAAGTTTGCTAAGGAAGATGAAAAGCTTAAAGAATTGATAGAAACTAGGAACAAAGCCGATCATATAATTCATGTCACAGAGAGAACTATAAAAGACCTGGGAGATAAAGTTACAGAAGAAGAGAAAGAGAGGATAAATAAAGCAAAGGAAAAGCTAAAAGGTGTATTGAGCAGCGAGAACATACAGGAGATCAACTCTGCCATAGAGGAACTCAATAACGAGGTTTACAAAGTTTCTTCAAGATTGTATCAGGCAAAAAGCGAGGAGAAAAAAGAGGAAGAAAATAAAGGGGAAGAAGATAAAAAAGATCAGAAATAACTTTGTGGTTGAATGAAAAAAGACTATTATGAAATCCTGGGGGTAGACAGGAATGCATCCAAAGAAGAGATAAAAAAAGCATATAAAAAACTTGCAAGAAAGTATCATCCCGATGTAAGCTCTGATCCTAACGCAGAAGAAAAGTTTAAAGAAGTATCGGAGGCTTATGCTGTCCTTTCAGATGATGAGAAAAGGAACCTGTACAACACTTATGGGCATCAGGGCGTAGATGCGAGGTATAGCCGTGAGGATATATTTAGAAATGTGAATTTCGAAGATATATTCAGAGACCTTTTTGGGAACTCTGATAGTATCTTTAAAGATTTTTTTAAGTTTGATTTTGGAAGAGATTTTTTTAGAAGAGAAGAGAGAGGTAGAGACATAAATGTAAGAATGGAAATAGAGTTAGAAGATGTTGCCTTTGGAACTAAAAAAAATCTTACATATACAAGGACTAAAAGATGCGATTACTGCAATGGTACAGGAGCGGAGTCTCCAGAAGATTTTAAAACGTGTGATCTCTGTAAAGGAACAGGCGAGGTAAAGGAAGTGAAGAGAATGGGATTCTCCCAGTTTGTGAGGATAACATCATGTCCTAAATGCAAGGGCAAGGGAAAGATAATTACAAAAAAATGTAAATACTGCAATGGAAACGGAAAACTCAGAGAAAAAAGTTCTGTGGTGGTAGAAATTCCGAAGGGGATAAGAGACGGTGTAAGTCTCAGATATAAGGAAATGGGGGAATATAGAGGGAGTTATGGTGATCTCTATGTTACGATCAGAGTAAAGCCTCACAGGTTCTTCAAACGAGATGGAAATAATGTAATATACAGAGCAGAGATCAGTTTTCCAGAAGCTGTTCTAGGGACAAAGATAGAGGTACCGACACTTTATGGAAACGAAATGATCAAGATCCCATCAGGAATACAGTACAACGATGAGATTAAACTGAGAGGTAAGGGACTACCCAGAATGGGATCTTTTGGGAAAGGGGATCAGATAGTTAAGATAGTTTTTAGAACACCAGAAAAATTGAGCAGAAGAGAAAAAGAGCTTTATAGAGAACTGCTGGAACTACATTCTTCATAAACTCAATCAAAAATCTATTTAAATGTATATAAAAATTTACATTTATGAGATTAGTTTTACTGGCTCCTCCGGGAGCAGGAAAAGGAACGCAGGCAGAACTTATAGAACAGAAATTCAGGGTAGCCCATATATCCACAGGTGATCTTCTCAGAGAGGCTGTGAAGAAGGGAACAATACTTGGTTTAAAAGCGAAAAAATATATGGACAAAGGAGAATTGGTTCCTGACGAAGTAGTTATAGGGATAATAAAGGATAAAATTAAGGAATTGAATGATTTTATCCTTGATGGTTTTCCGAGAACACTGGAACAGGCAAAGGTTTTGGATAGAATACTCGATGAAGAAGGAAAAAAATTGGATACTGTCATAGAGATTCAGGTACCTGATGAAAGACTCGTCGAAAGAGCTGTTGGAAGATTATCGTGTAAATGTGGTGAGGTTTATCATGAGATATACAATCCTCCTAGAACAGAAGGTATCTGTGACAGATGCGGGGGGAAACTCTATAAAAGGGAAGATGATACTGCAGAAACAATGTACAGTAGAATAAAATCATATAAAATGAAAACTATACCCCTTATAAAGTATTATTTCCAGAAAGGCATATTAAGAACAGTGAACGGAGATCAGGACATAGAGAAAGTTTTTTGGGAGATAGAAAAAATCTTGAATAAAATAAAAAAAGATTAGACTAAAAATTTTCCATTTTCGTAGAAAACTTCGCCATCAGCATATATCTTTCCATTTTTCATGTCTTTTAAAATGTCCCAGTGGATACTGGAAAAGTTCTTTCCACCTGACTCGGGGATCGCTCTCCCGAGAGCCAGATGCATTGTTCCTCCCATTTTTTCATCAAAAAGCATGTTTTTTGTAAACCTCTTGACTCCATAGTTTGTTCCGATCGCTATCTCGCCTATCCTTTTAGCACCATCAATCTCAAGCAGTTTTTTAAGTAAATCTTCACCCTTTGCAGCTTTTGCATCAATAACCTCGCCATCTTTAAAAGTTAATTTTATATCTTCAATCTCTTTTCCCATGTATATTCCAGGGTACGTGAATCTTATTTTTCCGTTTGCAGAGTCCTCTATAGGTCCTGTAAATACCTCACCATCCGGGAGATTCTTTTTGCCGTCGCAGTTTATCCATTTTCTTCCCTTTACGGATAATGTTAAGTCTGTATCTTCACCCACAAATCTCAATTCACTCTTTTTGTTGAGATAATCCGCTACTTTTTCCTGTTTCACGGAGAGTTTTTTCCATTCTTCTATGGGATTATCTTTATCAAGAAACAATGTTCCGTATACGAAATCTCTGTAATCTATAAGAGACATTCCAGCCTCCTGAGCCATTGCATGTGTGGGGTACGGTGCCAATGTCCATTGCAATTCTCCTTTCGCTTCTCTCTCCATAAATATCTTATTCAACTCTGCGTTTGCAGCAACTCTCGTCGCCATTCTCTCAGGATCCACGTTGTTCATATTTTTTGTATTGTAATCTGCCCAGATACTGATAAAAATATCTATTTTTTCAATAGAATATTTTCTTACAGGAGAGACATATTTTAACTGTTTTTCTGAAGCATATTTGAAGTATATGTCAGATACATTCTCGGGTTCCAGCTTTATCTCAACATTTGCGCCTTTCATTATTAAATTCTCATAGATCTTTTCGATCAGAGGAGCAGAAAGGATCGAGCTCTGCACCATGACCAGGTCTCCTTCTCTTACATCAACAGAGTAGCCTGTTATTATATCTGCCAGTTTTGATAACATTTTAATCACTGATCGATTTTATGGGTAAGGTATAAAAACTTTTACTCTTAGTATTAATTGCGTGAGCGATCTGCAGTTTCGGGCTTAAAGCCTGAGGAAGCTCTATCCATGCAACTGGAACTGGGTTCAGGAGAGATCCTCTGATAAGGGAACAGAAACGAAACCTCTGATACAGAGTGATAATGATTCTGAAAAAGATGAAGACTGTATCAGGAAGGATGAAACGGCCCTTTCCCCAGGCATGCAAGACCAAACTAAGTCGATGAGTTCCAGTTTGAGACAAAGGTAGGTCGCTTAGTCAAATACTGCAAGTACAGAAGATAGGCTATAGATCGCTCACGCTTCACTCATACCCAGAAGTTCTTCGATCTCTTTTTTTCCATCCTCGGGACCTTCGGCAAAGATGATATCATTTTCTTTAAACTTAAAGTTGTCCAATCTGTAGATATAATCGTTTCCTCTCTTTACTAGAAATATGTGCATGCCCGTATTTGTCTTAATCTTTAGTTCTCTTACAGTCTTGTTTATCATCTTGGAGTTCCTATTTACAGTTTCCTTTATTATTATCTCATCAGCTTCCTTCATAGCGTCTACAAAGATTGGATGTATCTTTTCTCTGAAGACATTTTCAGCTATCTTTAATGCAGCATCAGCTATTAACTCAGCAGCGTTTGCTATCTCTATGATGGCTATAAGTTTTTCCGCCTCTTCTGTTCTTGCTGCTCTCAATGTTATGAGTTTCAATTTATAATTTAATTTGTCCATTTTTTTTTCTAAATCAAAGACCTCTCCTGCTATCTCCTCGTTGCAGTAAAGAAGCGATGTGTAAGCAAGATCTATCATCAACTCAGATGTATCTTTTATACCAACCAAGATATCTTTTATACCCCATAGATCAATTTCTCCATTCATCTATCTCCCCACTGCATATCTTTCTAAGAAGCTTCTCACCTTCCTCGGTACCTCTCACTAACAGTATGTCTCCTTCCTTCAATACGGCTTCTTTATCGGGATTATAAATTCTCTTTTTTCCTCTCTTTATACTTATTATATACTCCCCTGTAGCTGTAGCCAACTCACTTTCCTTTATCTTTAATCCTACAAGTTTTGAGTTATTTTTTATCACAACTCTCGCTATTTTTTCCTCTGCCTCTCTCAGCGCCTGAAGTATAACGGGATGGATCTTGAAGTCTCTTTTGATAATATTAGATATGTCCCCAGCAGCATTTGCTATATCCTCTGAAGCAGATGCAACTTCTAGGATTTCAGAGATATTTTCAGCATCCTCTTTTGTTCTTGCGGCGAGCATGGCAATTGTTTTAATTTTATAGTTAAGTTCACCCATCCTTTCTTCAAGTTCATGAACTTCTTCAGCTATCTCATCATTATCAAAAAAAACTGAGGAGTAAGCTAAGTCTAAGACTAACTCGGATATATCTTTCATCTCAGTGAATATATCTTTTACATTCATTTCTTCGTCTTCCATTGTTTAATAATCTTTTCCCGTGCATATAAATCTTTTTCCTTTTCGTTCTGATGGTGTTCCAGAAAATATTCTCAGACTTTGCGAAGCCGCAATTCTAAATGTATACCCCCTGTTCTAATTCAAATGTTTCACTGCGGTCTATGTTCCCATCTTTTCCAGTATATCCTCAACAAATATCTTATAAGCTCTATGTTTCATGCGCAAATAGCATCTTGAAAATTTTATCCTTTAACTGAGGTTTTAAAGCTTTAACTGTAACTGAGTCTACCTAAGATCTCTTCAAGAAACTCCTTAAGATCAAAAAACTCCCAGCCTATCGGTTCATAGAACTCCACAAGAATATCCACATCACTCTTTTCAGATTCTTCGCCCCTCACAAAAGAACCGAAAATTCCTATCTCCCTATCTTAAACTTTTTTCTCAGGAAAGGCTTATATTTTCGCAACGTTTCTTCTATCTCTTCCTGCATATTCACATTATCACAGCTTTCTTTAAAAATCTTCAAGGCACTAAGTATTTCGTCCAACATGGGCATATACTCATTTTAGTGAATTTTTTTGTTTCTTTTTTATGGATTGTTACTTCTGTGTATTTAAAAGTGTTGAAATTTTTCGTATATAGCTCTCAAAAAATCCAAAACCCTCATATATCTTTTACACAATTTCATGTTCAAAAAGCTTTTTAAAGTAAAAAGAATAGACATAAATATGAGAAAGATAGGTGAGGGCAAGACCAAGATCATCTATGAGAATGGGGATAGGTATGTTGTTGAATTCAAGAATGACATGACTGCTTTTGATAATATTAAGAAGACAAGTTTTGAGAAGAAGGGGACAATTTTAGCAGATTTTAAGCACAACTGTATGGTGATTGAGTGGCTAAAGTATATGTAAAGTATAAAAAAGGAATTCTGGATCCTGAGGCTGAAAATACAAAAAAAGCGCTGGAAATGTTAGGATACAATATAAAAGATGTGAAAATCTGGAAAGTTTATGATATAAAAACAAAAGATAACGTTGAAGAGATGGTAGAAAGATTGCTTGTGAACCCTGTGATCCATGAGTATAAAATAAAGTGAGGTTATGGCTGAAGAAATATCTCTCAATGTCAATGACAGAAAACTTATCGAGATAAGCCAGGCTCTCGGCATAGGTTTGAATCTGGAGGAGATGCACAAGGTAAGAGATTATTTCTATTCTGAGAAGAGAAATCCGAGAGATATAGAGCTTCAGGCCATAGGACAGGCATGGAGTGAACACTGTTCTTACAAATCTTCAAAATCCATCCTGAAAAAATTTATTTTCGGAATAAAAGCCAAACAGAACTTACTTGTAATAGAAGAAGATGCAGGGGTAGTGGATTTCAATAAGGACTATGCGTATGTAGTTGCATTGGAAAGTCACAATCATCCGTCGGCTATAGAGCCTTATGGAGGAGCTGCCACAGGCATAGGCGGTATATTACGGGACGTTGTCTGTATGGGTGCAAAGCCCATAGCACTGGTAGATCCATTATTTTTCGGGGATCTTAATTTTGATTATAAAAAGCTCCCAAAAGGCGTCAAGCACCCGAAGTTTATTCAGAACGGTGTTATTTCCGGCATACGAGATTACGGAAATAGGGTAGGCATACCGACTGTTGCGGGGATGGTATATTATGACGTATCTTATTTGACTAACTGCCTCGTAAATGTAGGCTGCATAGGGATCGTCAGGAAAAACAGGATTATAAGCAGTAAAATATCAAAAAAAGGAAAAAAAGGAGATGTATTTCTCCTCCTGGGAGGGAGAACTGGAAGAGACGGGATTCACGGCGTAACTTTCGCGTCAACGCAATTGAACGAAAAATCGGAAAAAGAGGATAGAAGTGCCGTCCAGGTGGGAAATCCTATAATAAAAGAGCCTTTAATACATGTATGTTTAGAAGCAGTAGAAAAAAATCTTGTTAAAGCCATGAAAGACCTCGGAGGTGGAGGGTTAAGCTGCTGTGTCGATGAAATGGCGTATCCAAATTTTGGTGCTGTTGTAAATCTAGAAAATGTTCTTTTAAAAGAAAGAGATATGAAACCATGGGAGATATGGGTATCCGAATCACAGGAAAGAATGATGATGCTGTTAGACAGAAAAAAGGTGGATAAAGTTACAGATATCTGCGATTTATGGGACATAGAATACAGCATCATCGGTGAAATAACAGAGGATAAGAGAATAAAGGTCAATTATCATGGAAAAACAATTCTGGATATGGATATAAAGTTTCTGGTCGAGCCTCCAGTCTATAACAGACCTTATACCATAAGAAACTTAAAAGAAGGTGAAAAGGAAACAAAAGAGCCTATATACGAGAAAACGATCCTTGAGATCCTGAGCTCTCCTAACATAAGAAGTAAAGCTTTTGTTATACAGCAGTACGATCATGAAGTAGGCGCAAGAACAGTCACAAAACCATTACAGGGGAAGATAGAATCGCTAACGCATTCAGATTCCGTTATTATAAAACCGTTATCAAAAGAGTATAAGGGAATGGCTATAGCTGTCGACAGCAATCCTTCTCTGATGAAGATAAGCCCGTACTGGGGAGCAAAGTATATCATGGATGAAGTATGCAGGAATATAGTCTCTTCAGGAGCGGAACCGCACTCGTTCGCTGATTGTTTGAACTTTGGAAACCCTGAAAAACCTGAAAGGATGGGAGAGTTTTACGAAGCGTGTAAAGGTCTTGGCGAGTTTGCAAAAGCATTGGGTGTTCCCTTTGTCTCTGGAAATGTTTCTTTTTACAACGAGAGCGAGTATTACAGTGTCATCCCCACTCCTGTAGTTCTGGGCATAGGGATAATCGATGATATCAGAAAAAGTATAAGAACGGATTTTAAGAGAAATGGAGATTTAATCTATCTTATTGGGGATATAAAGAAAGAAATGGCAGGATCTGAGTATTATAAACTTTATGGTTACGATTTTGGATACATTCCTAAATGCGATCCCGATGAGCTGAAAAATAAGATAAAAGCTATATTAGAGGTTAAAAAGATCATTAAAGCCTGTCATGATGTGAGCAACGGCGGATTGGTAGTCACAGTATGTGAGATGATGATAGGGGGAAATATAGGTGCCTCTCTGGATTTAAGTAAAATAGAGATGAGAACAGATTACAAACTCTTCTCTGAGTCTTCATGTTTCGTCTGCGAGATAAGAGAAAGAGATTTCGAAGAGTTTGAGGAGATAATGAAAAAAAATAAAGTTAAGTTCCATAGAATCGGAAGAGTATCTGGAAGCAGACTGAAGATCATAGATAAAGAGAAGAGCATTATTCTTTCACTTCGTGAGATAAAGGAGGCTTTTTCATGATCGCGATCTTAAGAATGGAAGGCACAAACAACGAAGACGATATCTACAACGCATTTGCAGCTTTAAAGTATCCAGTGGAGATGGTTCATCTGAAACAGTTCACAGGAGAGGCAAAAAAAGAACTACAAAGAAATATATTTGATTATGAAGGAATAATGATCCCTGGAGGTTTTTCGGCAGGAGATTACGTCAGAGCAGGCGCTATTTTTGGAGCGAGACTTAAAAAGATAAGCAAAGAATTGAAAGAGTTCGTAAAAGAAGGAAGAATTATAGGGGGAATATGCAACGGTTTTCAGGTTCTGACAGAGGTGGGACTACTACCTGGGATAGATAATATTATTGTTTCCAAGCCGCAGATATCCCTGGCGGTGAATGATTCTGCAAAGTTTGAATGCAGACATGTTTTTTTGAAGCACGAGAATAAATGCTTCTTCACAGAGAAATATGAAAAGAATGAAATTATTCAAGTCCCGATTGCACATGCAGAAGGAAAGTTCATAACATCAAAAAGAATTCTTGAGGAGTTGAAGGAGAATAATCAGATAATATTTAAATATGTTAATAGAGCTGGAAATTATGCGGGATATCCTTTTAATCCCAATGGCTCTATGGAAAATATAGCAGGTATATCAAACCTGGAAGGAAATGTTTTTGGGATGATGCCTCATCCTGAAAGAGTTTTCTATCCCTATTTACATCAGGAAAAAAAGAAAGTTGGTGATGGAAAACGATTTTTTGAAAGTATTATAAAATATTTAAGGAGGGAAGTTTGATGTGTGGAATTATAGGAATTAAAAATGAGAATGTGTCTTATTCCATATATACAGGATTGAATGCAATTCAACACAGAGGACAGGAATCATGTGGGATAATAACAGAGTACAATGGAAAATACTACATGAAAAAGGATCTGGGACTGGTTAATAAAGTTTTTGATGAAAGGGATCTAATAGATCTTTCTGGAAATGTTGGTCTGGGTCATGTTAGATACCCCACAGTTGGTTCTGATCCGAAAAAGAATGCACAGCCTTTTTTCACGCTGGATCCAAAGATAGCAATCGTTCACAACGGAAATATTGTTAATTACTTTCAACTGAGATCCGAACTTAAGAAAGAGGGAAGAAAAATTGAATCGGGGTGCGATGTAGAAGTTATTCTGCATTGTTTAGCCGAGGAGCTTAAAAAAACAAAAGATATCGAAGAATCAGTTTATAACGTAATGGATAGAGTTAAAGGCTCTTACTCCTGTCTGGCATTGATCGATGATAAACTTGTAGCGTTCCGCGATCCCTATGCAATAAGGCCATTTGTCTACGGGAAAGGTAAGGGATACGCTTTTGCTTCCGAGTCTTCGGCATTAGATATGATGGACTATACACTGGAAAGAGATTTGAAACCTGGAGAGCTTATGATAGTGGATGGTAAGATAGAAAGTAAAACAATAAACAAAAAAGGAGAGAGACATTGCATGTTTGAGTATGTTTACTTTTCGCGTCCAGATTCTGTAATGGAAGGTAAAACTGTTTATGATATCAGATTAAATCTTGGAAAAAACATAGATTTTGATAAAGATGCAGATATAGTAATTCCAGTTCCCGATACTTCAAGACCTGCTGCTCTTGGGTTTGCAGAGAAGAACGGGATCGAATATAAAGAGGGATTGATAAAAAACAGATACACGGGAAGAACATTCATCATGCCAACTCAGAAAATGAGAGAAACTGCTGTAAAAAGGAACCTGAACTGTATAAAAAGCGTAATCAAGGATAAGAAAGTTGTACTTGTAGACGACTCTATAGTGAGAGGAACTACATCCAGGAGAATCGTGAATATGGTAAGAAAAGCTGGGGCTAAGGAGGTTCATCTTGTTTCTTCGTGTCCAAAATTACTACATCCATGCTTTTATGGAATAGATTTCCCGTGTAAAGAGGAACTTATAGCAAGGAAAGACTATAAGAAATTGATAGGTGCAGACTCAGTTACGTACCAGAGTATAGATGGTTTAAAAAAGGCCATTGGAATTAGAGGATTGTGTATGGCATGCTTGAATGGAGAGTATGTTATAGAACCCAGTGAAGAATTTGCTTTAAAAAGAAAGAAAGAAAGGGTGAAAATGGAGGTATTGTGATGAGAGTCCTCCTCTTGGGTCAGGGAGCGAGGGAACACTGCATTGCAGAAGCTCTGAACTCAGAGTTATACAGCTTCATGAAAACAAGGAATCCCGGTATAATGAAACTTTCTAAAGAATATGTTATCTCGGATCTTGATCTTAAAAAACTCGGAAAATTTGCTAAAAGAATAAATCCAGATTTTGCTTTCATAGGGCCTGAAGGGCCATTGGAAAAAGGGGCTGTAGATTATTTAAAATCTTTAGAGATTGAATGTTTCGGGCCTACAAAAAGTCTTGCAAGGATAGAAACAAGCAAAGCTTTTATGAGGAGATTGATGGAAAAATATGGGATAGATGGAGCTCCTGAGTCTAAGGTCTTCTCAAGCATAGAAGGAGTAGATGAGTACATGAGAGATATAAACGATTTTGTCGTGAAACCTGATGGGCTCACAGGCGGAAAAGGAGTGAAGGTATTTGGAGAACATCTGAAAAGTATAGAAGAAGCTCTGGAGTACTCAAAAGAACTGCTACGTAGCCATGACTTTGTTGTCATAGAAGAAAGACTTGATGGAGAAGAGTTTTCTCTCCAGTGTGTTTCTGATGGCAAGCATTTGGCAGCTACAATACCTGTACAGGATCATAAACGAGCGTACGAAGATGATCAGGGTCCAAACACTGGAGGAATGGGATCATACTCTATAGAAAATCATTTGTTGCCATTTTTGAAGAAAAAAGATGTTGAAAAGGGAGAAAAAATAACAAAAGATATAATGAAAGCTCTTTATAAAGAAACGGGAGAGTATTACAAGGGAGTTTTATACGGCGGATTTATTTTAACAAAAGAAGGAGTAAAGCTTCTGGAGTACAACGCAAGGTTTGGTGATCCAGAGGTCATGAATATCCTGCCTATACTCAAAAACAATTTTGCAGAGATATGTTCAGATGTAGTAAATCAAGATTTGAAAAAAATAGAGTTTGAAAAAAAAGCTACAGTATGCAAGTACGTTGTTCCAGAAGGTTACCCTTTAAGCCCAGTTCCCGGAAAACTTGATATCCCCGAGACAGAAGCTAAAGTGTATTATGCATCTGTCGATTTAAGAGAGGATGGCCTGTACATGACAAGATCGAGGGCAGCAGCCTTTGTAGGCATAGCCAATACTATAGATGATGCTGAAAAAATAGCCCAAAACGCTGTCGAGAAGGTAAGGGGGAATGTATTCTACAGGAAAGATATAGGAACTGAGAAATTGTTGAGAAAAAGAGTAGAACATATGAAAAAACTGAGGAGATAACGTGATAAAGGACATTTTAGGAGATATAAGGAGCAAAGACTGCATAAAGATAGTGATGTTTGGTGCGGGAGAACTCGGGCAGGAAATTTTTAGAGAAGCTAAAAGATTCGGGTTTTACTATCTTGTAGCCGTGGACAGATACCAGGATACACCTGCAGGGAGAATAGCGGATAAGGAATATATTTTCAATATGCTCAACGGAGATGCGATGAAGAGCGTTGTCTATAAAGAGCAGCCGGATATAATAATTCCCGAGATAGAAGCCATAAATACAGATACACTTGTAGAGTTAGAAGAAGAAGGTTATTTTGTAGTTCCAAATGCGAGAGCAACTAAAATATGTATGAACAGAAAACTTATAAGAAAACTGATCGATAAAAAAGCGGGAGTTAAAACTTCGAAATACGAGTTTGCATCAACAGATGACCCGAAAGAGTTTAAAGATGCCGTTGAGAAGATAGGATCTCCATGTTTCAGTAAAGCCATAATGTCCTCTTCGGGAAAAGGATCTTACTTTATAAAAGAAGAAAATGATATAGAAAAAGCGAGAGAACATGCGATAAAAGGAGCGAGAGGAAAAGGAAATGAGGTAATAATAGAGGAGTACATAGATTTTGATACGGAGGTAACTGAGTTAGCTACAAGATTTGATGGAGGAACTTTATTCCCATACCCTATAGGGCATTACCAACTGGATGGAGATTATCATTCTTCATGGCAGGGAAAAATTGAAGAGTATCTGCCGTATTTGCCAGAATTAAAGAAGTATGATGAGAAACTTGCGTTAGAAGCTAAGAAAAAGATATTTGAAGCTGCAGGAAAGATAACAGAAGCGTTGGGAGGGGTAGGCGTATTCGGAGTCGAACTCTTTGTAAGAGTAAAAGACAATAAAGTAGAGATCTACGGGAATGAATGTTCCCCAAGACCTCATGATACAGGGATGGTCACTTACATCAATCATCTCCCAGGATTAAGCGAAGGAGGGCTTCATCTGAAGGCTATCTCTGGAAGGATTATACCTTACGAAGAAGAAAATGGATTCAAAGTAATAAAACCTCTCGGAAATGCAGCCACGCATGTGATAAAATCACCCGTAGAGGGACACGGATTAAAATATGATATAGGCGATGCAGAAAAATATGGTGAACTCTATATCTTCGGAAAACCATTTTCTTACTCTTTTGAAGACAGGGTCAATGGGTTCATCGAAGAAGAGAGGATGGGAGTTGCCTTATCGCAAGGGAGAAGTGTTTACGAAGCGAAGTTAAACGCTGAAAAAGCTGCTCACTCTGTAAGAATAGGTGATGGAAAAAGATGGTATGGACAAAAAGAAAAGGAGATGCACCTTTTAAAATAGCTTACTTTTTTGTTATTTTTACAAATTACTATGAAAAATTCATGAAAAAAACTTATAAACCATTTCCTCTCAAAGACGTCATGAAACTTATTTTGGTAAGACACGGCGAGACAGAAGAAAATGCCAGAAGGATAATCCAGGGGCATGGAGAGGGAAATTTATCAAAAAAAGGAATCTTACAGGCAAAAAAAGTTGCAATACGTCTAAAAGATGAAAATATTGATAAAATATACGTGAGCGATCTTAAAAGGGCAGTAGACACAGCGAAAGAAATTATCAAATACCATCCTAATGCTGAGGTGATCTACGAGCCACGATTGAGGGAACAATGGTACGGCACGTTGGAAGGAAAACCGAGTAGCCACTTTTGGAAAGCTCTGGAAAAATCTGGATCTGATATACTTACATTCAAACCTGGAGGGGGAGAATCAATACCAGAGCTGAAAGAAAGAGTAATCCAGTTTTTCAGTGACTTAATAAAAACTGAAAAGGATAACACAGTTCTTTTGGTTACGCACGGTGGTCCAATAGGAAATCTATTACTTTATATACTTAATCTCCCCAACGAAAGATTTAAAGATTATCATCCAAAAAATGCGGCGGTGAGTAT